>JACQNX010000045.1 GCA_016202875.1 Candidatus Aenigmatarchaeota archaeon
CCCTATTTCTTATCATATTTTTCTATTTCTTTTAGTATGTACTCTATAAGATCCGATGTTATGAATAAACTTGACTTTTCTTTTAAATATCTGATAGATTGAATAGCTGCTTTTTTAGACATTATCCCTTTCTTATATGCGCGCAAAATAATGCCAACAGTTCCATGAACCTCCAGTCCGGAATTCTCAGCAATAACTCTTGCAGAAAGGTCATCTGTAAATAATAATTTTATATTGTCCTGACTAGCCAAAGCTATGCATTGTGATTCTCCTATATCCAATGAATATTCTTCTGCGATGATTTTTGCCATATCTTTGCTTGCATTATCCAAGTTTTTGACAAGTATTAATCCAAGTGATTTTATTTCCTTGCTTCCTAAGAAATTCGAAGAACAAGTTTCATTGTATACTTCCTCAGGGATGTAAATTTTTTTGATTATTCTTAATGCTTTTAATGAACCTATTTGAGCTAAGTGAATCAGAGGCCCTGAATCAGAGATAGCCTTTTCAATCTTTGCCATGGATACCCCATGCTACGTCCTTCTTTATGGCATCTTCAAGTCTTTCCAATTTGGTTTTTTTTATCATATCTCTTATTGCATCCCTGATAAAATCTGATCTGTTCGCATACCATCCTTCTTTTATTAATTCGTCTATTTCCATCACAAGTTTTTTTGTCACCTTAGCGGGCACAGTTTCCATAATTATGTCACCATATAAGTATTACCATGGTATACTTTTAAGCTTTGTGGTATTAGCGGCATTATATACAGAATTTAGTCCTTCAGCATGAACCTGTCTATCCTGTGCTTCGCCCTCTCCCTTCTCTCCTGGTGCTCTTTCAGAAAGCGCTCCACCTTCTTTGCTAGAATCTCTTTTATCTCGCCTGCTGACATTGCTCCGGATTTGTAAGCATTGCGTATTTCTTTTATTTTCTCGTCGTCCTCTTCAAAGACATTGTAGAGATACTGGTAAGATGTATCAACATCGGGGTTGCCGCCATGCTTCCTGTGTTCTGCCAGCGTGCCGGCTCCGCCAGAGAAAGCTTTCATGATTTTCTTCCTTGCATCCCTGGGATTATCAGTAGTAAAGATCGCAGAATCTGGTTTGCTCGCGCTCATCTTGCTGTCAGGCCCCTGCAGCCCCGGCAGGAAGGTATTATGAATTGCAGCAGGCTTATAGTAACCCAGCTTCTCGGCAACATCCCTTGTAACGCGCCAGTAGGGGTCCTGGTCTATTGCAGCTGGAATAAGCACAGGAATTTTCTTTCCCTTCAGCACAGAAGGCAGGAAAGCAGTCGCAGCCTGCATAGCAGGGTAGAACGCCATTCCGATATTCGTGCTGTTCTCAAAACCGAACACCGCCTTAGCTGTTGAGAACGTGACGTGTTTCGCAACCTGCACAGCAATCTTGTACATGGTCTTTCCGTAGTCTGTATCCACAAATAAGAAAGTTTTCTCAGGATCAAATCCCAGAGCTATCACATCCAGCGCATTCTCATATGCAAGTCTGTTTGTTTCCTCCAGCGAAAGGTCGCTGTGCAGGAATTTCTCGTCATCAGTGAGCTGGAAATAGAGCTCAGTATCGAACTTGTCCTGCAGCCACTTGCAGAAAATCCACGGCATGATGTGCCCGATGTGCGTGTCGCCGGAAGGCCCGCGGCCTGTATACAGCACGAACTTTTCCCCTTTTTCCGCCTTGTCCAGAATCCAGTCCATGTCCCTGTGCGAGAAAAATATCTTCCTGCGCAGCATGAAGTGCAGCTCTCCCGCAGCCTTCTCTATGCGCCTGAGAAGCTGCGGCGTCACATGCTGCGTGCCAAAGCTTTTCACGAGCTTCTCATAATCAATATGCCCCGACACTTCCCATGGGGTGACTTTCATTTCCTTTGCCATGCTATCACTTCTTTTTAATCATTGGTTGGGGCTTATTTAAGTTATCTATAACAGCACCTACAAGCACATCTATTGTATTTATTTTTGGAAATTTTTCTTTCTCCAACATTACTGCAAACTCCGTGCAGCCAAGCAGCAATATTTCCGCCCCCATATTCATGTATTTTTCACAGATTTCTCTCACTATTTGGCTTTGTTTTTCTTTCTCATGGCCTTTGTTGAAATGGAAAATTGCGTTTGTCAAATCGCCGAGTTCTTTTTTATTTGGCTGGAAATTCTTTATGTCGTCGCACTTGTATAATCCGTGCTTTATTGTGCTCGGAGTGCCGAGAATGAGCATGGATCTGGCACCGCTTTCACCAATTGCCTTTTTGACTTCCATTCTTAAGTCTATTATAGGCGTTCTCATCTTCTCCTGCAAGTTATCGTAATACAGGTGTATGGTATTACAGACCATAACTATAAAATCTGCCCCTAATTTGTCGAGTTCTTTCAATCCGTCTGAATATGGTAGCAAATCAGTATCTCGTATCTCGTCATAAATCAGCTCTGGAGCCGGTATGCTGTTTATTATTATCTGTGGGAAGTCTGTGTTCTTTTCAATAGCACAGCTTTCCTGAATTTTCTTGACAAGTTTACTGTAAAATTCTGCGCTGGCCTCTGGGCCTATGCCTCCTAGCACACCTATTTTTATCTTAATCATGTCCAGCGGCCTCCTTGTATGGGATTGTTATGTTTTCTAGAGCAAGCCTGCTGGCTCTTTTTTTCAGCACTCTGCCTCGGGAATAGGTTATCTCGTTATCTGTCATGAAATTTTTTCCAAGTCGTTTTCCGGCAACAGAGGCAACGCGCAGCATGTATCTAGATGCCTCTTCAGGCCCCATTAAAAGCTTTGTTTTTAGCAGGTGCATTGGATCGCCAATAAACAATCTTTGCCCGTATGTTTTTCCCCTGTCAGTAGGCACATAATGCACGACTTTTTCAGGAACTGCGGATCCAAATGAATATGCATCAATTAAATATGCAAACTTCATATCGATGCCTAGGTCTTTCATTATTTCGTCATACGCTTTTTCTTTTGAAGGCCCGAGTTTCACCTGCATTCCGCAAGTTTTTCTCAGAAACTCAACGCAGGCGATTTCACTCATTGGATAATGCAGCGCGTTTTGCTGCATTCTGTATCGCTGCGGAACCGTTTCTAAAAGTTTTTGTTTTACCCTCTCTTCTGACGCTTTGTCCTTTATTTCGGCGACAACTTTTGTATATTCCGTCGAGCGCATGAAATCAGAGCATTTTATTATTTCTGGCCTGAATCCGTATAAGTCGGAAAGTTTTGACATTGTTTGTTGCGTCAAATTTAATCCAATTTTGACTTCTTCTTCTGGAACTCCGTTAAACCTTAGAAATTCATCAACGAAGAGTAAGCAATACTTTTTCAACTGGAGTCCTGCCAGCAGGATGCAAACATTGTCTATAGGCACATGACTTCCGAAAGCCATGCCCAGAAAGCCCTTTTTGTCATGCAGGTCGGTTCCTAATGGATCCGTACTGGCGATAAGTCCGCCAAAGTCCTTCCCCTTCTTTTGTCATTGATTCTCACCTCTAATTTTGTAGCTCTTCCTTCGCATGTCGCAGAAATCCTGAACTGCCAGAATGTATTGCTGAGAAACTAGCCTCTTTAATGAAGATTTTACTGTCCTTTCTGAAAGTCCTGTGATAGAAATTATCTGGCATTGAGTGAGACTGGTATATCTAGACAAAGCAGTTAGTATCTTCTCTTGCGATTTCGATCCAAAGACGTTCACCGGTCATTTGTATGTCCCACCTTTCGTTTTCTGTTCTTCTTTCTTGCAGCCGAGAATTTAAATGGCTTGTGATAGGTGCAGTTTTCGTTTTTAATATTTCTCGGCTTTAAGCCCTTCAACTCTTTCAAAATGTTTTGTATTCCTGCTAATTATTGTATTACAGCCATTTGTAAGAATAATACCGGCTGTCAAGCAATCTATGTCATCTATCATTTTGCCTTGCTGCATTAAACTTGCGGATATTTGCCCTGCCTTTATAGCAGCTTTGTGATCCAATGGAAGAACAGTAAGCCTGCTGAGCAGAATTTCAAGCTCGTGTAGGGCTTTTTCTTTATGATCTCTTTTTTGCCCTATCCCTGAAACAGTTTCATACACGTTAGCTTCTGTGGTAAATGTAATTGGTTCTTTGTCAAGTTCTATTGATTTGATAAGAGCGGCTTTATCATTTCTAAGCAAGTCTATGATAAATGTAGTATCAACAGCCTTCATTCCATCAGCCTCATTTTTCCCTTTTTCGCAAGCGCACTAACCTTTCGTCTTTTTGCAATGGCTCTTTCTATAGATTCTATGTCACTTTTTTCCATCCATGACCATAGTCCGGCGCATTCGCTGATCTTTCCTTTTCTATAAACAAGTCTGCGCAATTCATCAGAAAAGCTTTCTCCGCTTTTCTTATGTCTAAGCAGTTCTTTGTATACCTCCTCTAATACAGATATTGTCTTTGTTGGCATATCTATTATTAGATACACAGACTTTAAATAGTTAATTCTGTGCAGCTATGCGCCTCAATTGAAAGAAGTCTATTTTTCTATCTTCCCTTTCATCAGCTCCACTATGACAAAAAGGCCGGCACAAAACCCTAGTATCAGTCCCCATTCCTCCAGCCCAAGAGGCACAGTGTCGAATATTACATCAAATATAGGGGTGTACAGCACTGCCAGCTGCAGCATTACGGAAGATGCAATGGCCAGTATGAGTTTTCTGTTGCTGAAAAAGCCTATCTTATATATTTTCAGGCGCGATCTGAAATTCATTGCGAGGAAGAGTTCTGCGATAGTTATTGCAGTAAACGCCACTGTCCGGGCCTTGATAACATCAGGCAGGTAGTACGTGAATAATGCCAACACGCCGACAGCAAGCATGATGCCTATTGAAAGTATGAATATCATGGTAGGCTTGTTCAAAATCTTCTCTTTCGGATCGCGCGGCTTTCTGGTCATGATGCCCTTGTCAGGCGCCTCTACGCCAAGGGCAAGCGCCGGCAGCCCGTCTGTGAGGATATTTATCCATAGAAGTTGCAGCGGCAGCAGAGGCAGAGGCAGGTTTATCATGATCGCGCTGAAAACTAAAAGCACCTCGGCAAAGTTCGCAGAAAGCAGGTAGTTAACGAACTTTTTGATGTTGTCATATATTCCTCTGCCTTCCTCTACTGCAGAAACAATAGTGTTGAAGTTGTCATCAGTCAGCACTATGTCAGCTGCTTCTTTTGTGACGTCTGTGCCGGAGCCTACAGAAATGCCGATGTCCGCATGCTTGAGCGCAGGCGCATCATTGACCCCGTCCCCGCTCATGGCGATTATGTGCCCCTTCTTTCTCAGCGTCTCTGTGATCCTTACTTTCTGGTCAGGGGATGTCCTTGCATATACTGAAATATCGCCAGCAGCAGATTCAAAGTCTGCATCACTCATCTTCCCAAGCTCTTCGCCGTTAATCGCTTTGCCTGTAATTCCGAGCTCTCTGCCAATGGCCTCGGCAGTGTTCTGGTGATCGCCTGTTATCATAACAACCCTGATTCCAGCTGTGTAGCATTTTGAGATTGCGTCCTTCACTTCAGGCCGCGGCGGGTCGATCATGGCCTGCAGGCCAAGGAATACCAGTTCGTCCTCTTTGGGATCTATATTCTGAACAGGCTTGTACGCGAATGCAAGCACGCGCAGCGCGTCTTTTGTGAATGCATTGTTTATGTCGGTGATTTTCTGCTTGTCACTGTTTGTCATGAGTTCAGGAACATTGTTTCTCTGTATTCTGTTGCATCTTTTCAGGATCTCCTCAACAGCGCCTTTGGTGAACATTTTCTTTCCATTGAGGTCATAAATCACGCTCATCATTTTCCTGTCAGCATCGAAAGGGATTTCATTCAGGCGCTTTTGGTGTTCTCTCATATCTTCGATCCCATATTTCTTCGCGGATTTCACAAGAGCAATCTCCGTAGGGTCTCCTATTTTTTCGTCTGCATTGTTGCAGAGCATCCCTGTAGTAAGAAGAAGTTCTATTGTTTTACTGTTTTTTTTGCTGCTGTCAAAATCCATAATCTCGCCATCAGCATACAATTTTCTCACAGTCATCTCGTTCTTTGTCAGCGTGCCTGTCTTGTCACATGCGACGACCGTGACGCTTCCCAGCCCCTCGACTGCAGGCAGCCTCCTTACGATCGCATGCTTCCTGGACATCCTCACCAGCCCGATAGCAAGCGTTATTGTCACGATTGCCGGCAGGCCTTCTGGTATCGCGGCGACAGCAAGCGAGACAGCAACAAGAAATATTTCATAAATGCTTATGCCGTGCACATAGCCTGCAAGGAAAACAGCAGCAGCAGCAAGAAACACTATGAGCGAGAGCTGCCTTCCCAGCACAGCCAGCCGCCTCTGCAGCGGGGTCGGTTCTTCTTTCCCCTGCAGCTTTTCCGCTATCTTGCCGAATTCCGTGTTCATTGCAGTCTCTGCTACAACCGCTGTGCAGTTGCCGTAAACAACGCTGGTTCCTGAGAAAGCCATATTTGCCCTGTCGGCAACCGCAACGTCCTGCAGCGCATCCGTGTGTTTTGTTGCAGGCACAGATTCGCCGGTTAGCATGGACTCGTCAATTTTCACATTTCTCTGTTCTATTATTCTGCAGTCTGCAGAGACTTTGTCTCCGGCCTCCAGAAATATTGCATCGCCAGGGACAAGGAGTTTTGAGTCTAATAAAATTTTATTTCCGCCTCTTTTTGCATTGCTTTTGGAAATTGTGAGTTTTTTCAGCGCGGCCAGCGTATTCTCAGCTTTTCTTTCCTGATAGAAGCCGAGAAAAGCATTTATAACCAGGATAGCAGCGATAGCAATTCCATCTATCAATTCCCCCAGTGCAAAAGAAATCAGGGCAGCAGCAATTAGCACAACCACGAGAAGATTTTTGAATTGCCCAAGGAAAAGTTCCAGTGAAGTCGTCTTCTTCTTTTCAATGATCTGGTTGGGGCCGTATTTTTGCAATCTTTCGTCAGCTTCTTTTGATGTTAGTCCGGTGTCTTTCGTATTTAATTCCTGCAGCGCCTGCTCAACGGTCAGTGTGTGCCATTTTTTCTGTTCCATAGGTATCTATTTTCTCGAAGACATTTTCCACAGTATTTCAAAATATTTTCTGTAGCTGTCAGATATATCTTTGTTTATCAGCATAAAGCATATCGGATAATCTTCTTTCCACAATAAGCTGACAACACGGTCTCCGTAAATGTTTATGACCGCCGGTATTGTTATAGCCTTTGGAAGGAATCGCATTTCCATTAATTCTGTCTTCATAGGTTTTTCTTTTGTACCCTGCTGATGAAGTACCCTCATTTTTATACAGTGTTTCATACGCTCTCTGTTGAAAAATTTCCAGAAATGCGGCATTACTGCAGGTTCGCGTGAAATAGCCCCCAGCATCAGATGCTCGCCTTTGGCATTTTTCAGAACATCCCTGCGCATAGTCTTGAAGCCCTCTGCTCCAACCAATACATGTGCTTCAGCATGCGGTTTCAGCGGATTTCGCATAGATTTCAGGTCGGGCATGACCGACTTTATGTTAGCTTCGTTCTCTTCGAGCTCTCTTTTCTGCTCCTCTATAAAATCTACGATTCTTTCTGGGTCGGCGGCCTCGAAAAATTTGACGCTGTTCTTTATCACATAGCTGACAAGGCCTTTTTCCAGCAGTCTGTTCAGGCTCTCATACACAGTTGATTTTCGCATGCCTGTTTCCTTGATTATAGCCCCTGTTGTTGAAGAGCCAAGCCTGATAAGAGCAAGGTATATCTTTACCTCCGCCCTGCTCAACCCGATGCGTTCCAGTCTATCTTCGAGCATGCTAATCCATTTCCCTCTATGCCTTAAATAGTCTTCCAATCACTGGACTACTCTATTATTAATCCTAAAATCACCAATTAGTAGCACCATAAATTGGGTGTGTTGAATGAAGTCAAAGTACATAGCAATCTCAGTTGCCGTAGTGTTGGTTCTGGTTCTTTCCGGATTTACTTACATTAATTCTGTTTCTGCCACCGGCAAAGTTGCCGACACTCAAAAGCCGCTGAAAATAGGAATACAAAGCGGCACGGGCACGACATTGCTGATGGTGGCCAAAGAAAAGGGATTCTTTGAAAAAGAAGGGCTGAATGTCGAGCTGGAGGAATTCACAGCAGGCAAATTTGCCCTGCAGGCTTTCCTTTCAGGATCGATCGATATGGCCGTAAGCGGTGACGTTCCTCCTGCTCTCGCATCTCTTCAGGGAAACGAATTCTACATAATTACACAGGTGGCAGAAGGACAGAAAAATGAGGTGCATGTAGTCGCGACAAAAGACGGCGCCCTGGACACTCCAGAGTCATATTTCAGCGCTAAAAAGAGGAAGCTTGCTACCTCATTCGGCGGCGGGCCGGAGTTCTATACATACAACTTCATGAAATACTACAACATAACCAATGTAGAGCTGATAAGCCAGAAGCCCGAGGACACTCCTGTCTCTCTCGAAAGCGGAAGCGTTGATGCGATAGCCATTTTCGAGCCGTTTGCATTTTTCGCGGAGCAAAAGCTTGGCGATAAGGCAATTGTCTTCGGCAATGAAAATCTTTACACGGAGTTCTATGTCCTGAGCACAAATCGAAACTGGACCGAGTCAAATCCGGATAAAGCCAGAAGCCTGGTAAAGGCATTGGTAGAAGCATCGGAATTCATTAAAACAAATACGGAAGAAGCAAAATCCATACTTATGAAAAGTGCTAAAATGGACAAAGCGTCCGTTGATGGCACATGGGACAAGTTTTCATACAATACAGGTCTGTCAAATAAGCTCCTTGAGCAGCTCAATGCAGAAGCCAAGTGGGCCAAGGAAACAGGAAAGGCGAAGCCCGAGACGCAGATACCGGATTTCAGGGAAATGATTTACGATTCTGCCCTCAAATCAGTAGATTCTAAGAGTGTCAGTATATAGAAAAGATGATCTCATGAAGAGGGCAATATCTTTTCTTCTCCCGCTAGTTGTTTTGGTTGTTTTCCTTGAGATAGTTGCGAGATCCGGCATTGTGAATATAACTTTGTTTCCTCCTCCGACAGCATGGGGACTGGCTTTGCTTGAAATGGCAAAGAGCGGCGAATTAGGGCGGGATATTGCTACGAGTCTCTGGCGCGCTTTGGCTGGCCTAGTAATAGGGTCTGTTTTGGGGATTTTGGCAGGTCTTGCCACGGGAAGAATAAAAGCCATTGAAAGCTCATTGTCACCAATTTTTAACGTAGTAAGGTCGTTTCCGCCTGTGGCAATAATACCGCTTGTCATAGTATGGCTTGGAATAGGCGAGCCTGCAAAATTGTTTTCCATTAGCTTTGCGGTTTTCTTCCCGGTATGGATAAGTGCCCATACAGGCGCGCACAATGTGCCGCAGAATTATTTGCATGCGGCAAAAATACTGTCCTGCACTGCAGGAAGAAAATTTTCAAAGGTTATTTTCCCGTCTGCCTTGCCGTTTATTGTAGCAGGGATACGCATTGGGATATCTATGGCTTTTATAATGGTTTTTGTTTCTGAGCTCGCCGGCGCTTCTGCCGGATTAGGCTATCAGATATCTGTTTCTCATCTGGCTTATAGGATAGACAGGATGATAGCAGCATTAGTCGTCCTTGGGATTCTGGCTGCATTTACAGACCTGCTTTTCACGTCGGTTGTAAGGAAATACTTTCACTGGGTGAAGAAATCATGACGCGTCAAATAGAAGTACGTAATTTAGAAGTTGGTTTTGATAGCAGGAGCGTAATCAGTTCCGTAAATTTCCATGCAAATCAGGGAGAGTTCGTTTCTATTGTGGGAAAATCAGGGTCAGGAAAAACTACCTTCCTTAATGCATTGGCAGGATTTATTAGTCATAAAGGTGAGGTTAACGTCTCAAAAAACATAGGCTTTGTGTTCCAGGATTATTCTTTGTTTCCGTGGCTTACTGTTAAGGATAACATAGGATTTGGTATTCATCATAAAAATCTGGCGCAGCGCAATGAGATTATCTCGCATTACCTTAAGCTCATTGAATTAGAGTCTCATTCCGGTAATTATCCTGCGGAATTATCAGGCGGCCAGAGACAGAGGGTTGCAATTGCAAGGGCATTTGCCCCAAACCCCGATACTGTTTTGATGGATGAGCCTTTCGGCTCTTTGGACATTTACACGCGTGACAGAATGCAAAAATGGCTCCTTGACTTGAGGGGAAAAGAGCAGAAAACTATAATTTTTGTTACACATTACATAGACGAGGCGCTATTTCTTTCTGACAGAATATATGTAATGAAAGATGGGAAATTTATAGCTGAATTCACAGTACCTTTCAGCCAGCCGAGGAACGATACCATCAAATTTGGAAACAGGTTTAATCGCTTGAAACGGCAAATTCTGAAAGCAATGAATTAATCAACAACAACCTTCATGAAATCCTTTGCGATTTTTGCATTCGGGTAGTCCTTGATCTTATCCTTCATGACCTCAACATTCTGGTACCTGCGGCTTATGTGCGTAAGAATGACCTGTTTCACCTTTGCCTCTTCTGCAATGCGCAGCACATCCTCAAATGTCGTGTGCTTGTACTCCTTGTCAAAGACGTCCTCTTCAAAAAACGTGCTGTCATGAATGAGCAGGTCTGCATGCTCTGCAAGTTTTATCATGTTCTTTGTCACCATTGTGTCGCCGGAGTACACGACTTTCTTGCCCTTCTCCGCGAATGCGATGTCATCCAGCGTGATCGTCTTGCCCTTAAATGCCACATGCCCTTCTTCCTTTATTTTTCTGTATATCGGGCCCTGCGGTGGCAGCCCCAGCTTTTTAATTTTCTCCTTGTCTATCTTTATCCTGTCTTTTTCCACAAATGCATAGGACGCAGCAGGTATCCCGTGCTTCGCAGGAACAGAAACGATGGAAAATTCCGGATTGTCAAAAAGCGTTGCTATCTCTGTCCCTTCAAATGGCACATCCTTCGCAATAATAGAGAAATTTTTTGACGCGTAGCCAAGATTAAGGAGGGCATCAACAAATCTTTCTGCCTCAGGCCCGAAGATTGTCAGCGCTTTCTGTCTTTTCTCAAGGTTCATGGTTTCCATCAAGCCAAGAAGTCCGGCAAAATGGTCAGCATGCCAGTGCGAGATGAAAATCTCATTGATGCGCATGAAGTTCAAGCCAACAGAAAATATTTGCCTCTGCGTGCCCTCGCCGCAGTCAAATAGGAATTGCGATTCCTGCTCGCTGCGATAGAGAAGATGGATGCTTGCATGGTTCCTGTACTTAGTAGGGATGCCTGCTGTTGTGCCGAGGAATGTTACCTCAATCTGGGTCATAGTCTATTTATGGAATACCAAGTTTAAATCAGTTAATCAGGTAAAAATAATAAAGTCAAAGTTTAAGGCCTCTTTTTTCTTACCTTACTAAAGTAAATATAACCACCCATAATTGTTAGAGTACATAGTCCTAAGACATATAAAATTGAAACTATTGTAATAGAATACTCAATAGGTCCTGTATAGGAGTCTGTGATATTAAAATCAGCAAAAGAAATATTACCATAATATGCCCTTATTTCTTTGAATAAGTGTGTAGACTCTCTGCCTCCAGCACATTGAAATTGTAAATTTACTCTTAGATCACCAGAAGGAACTACTCCTAATGTTGTGGAGTTGTATCCAATTGTAGACCAATTCTGGTTTACAGCTAAAGCTATTTTCGTCTGATTATCGTTTGGAGGGATATTAAGTCTGAATAAACTAAATGTACCTAAATAAGGTGAGCACTGGATTAAAGTTTTAGAATTATTTATTATTCCGCATAAGCTGCCAACCTCCCCTTTTGATGTAATTAAAATTAAATAAGGGTTTCCATCAACAATTTCACCAATTCCAATTCTCGTGTATGTACCCGTTTGAATACCTCCTACTTCGTAGTTAGTTGCATTACCAAATCCCGGACCGCCTGAACAATCACTCCCTAGATATTGTGACATTGTTTGATTGGAAAGAAGAGTTAATCCTTGTACAGCTGCTTCAGTTTTATTTATAATATAATTGTTGTAGATAACACGCTCTTCCCATCCCCATACTGACTCAGCAATTATACTAACCTGTAAAGTTCCATTTTTTATTAAAACTGCATCAGGAGTAACAGGATCCAGGGACAAACTCCATATTGACGCATTAAGAGTGGACCCGGTGAAATTATCACGCACAATATAAATTAGTGTATCATTACTCTCTGCTTCAGAGTAACCACAATATAAATATCCTACATTCATTTTATTTCCCGAAGACACATTTGGCAAAAAAACAATAACATTATTATTGTCATAATAAAGCCTCTGTTGTGACATTTTGATAATATTTCCGGAATCATTATAATAGAATCTGATATCCTGCTTATCTGGTTTTGCACATAGACCATCGGGAATTTTGAAAATA
Source organism: Candidatus Aenigmatarchaeota archaeon (assembly GCA_016202875.1). GTDB lineage: Archaea > Aenigmatarchaeota > Aenigmatarchaeia > GW2011-AR5 > GW2011-AR5 > JACQNX01. The sequence goes on from JACQNX010000045.1 coordinate 12,409, forward strand.
GCTGTGACGTTATACGCATTTACTCCGCTGTTATTTACAAAAATAGCAACTCTATTCTTCAGTGTTGAATTATCCCATTTTAAAGTTGAGTTATCCCACTCAAGAGCGTGAGCAATAAATGGAGATGAGAGAAAAATAATTAATGAAAGAAACAGCAGAGAAATGAATTTTATTCTGATCATTAATAATAAATGCATTTGTTCCGATCTTAAAGCTTTTGAAATAAAAATATATAAGAAAAAGCGTCTCAGCCATGATACTTCTGGCTGCTCTCTATGAATATGAGAACAAGCGCAACCACAAGCGCGACCAGCCCGCCAAAGAGAAATTTGTCAAGCAAGGATGCTGCGAGTCCCACGCCAAGGACAATGCCTGTTGTGAACAGCAGTACTTTTTCCTCATCATGCTGATTCAGATACAGCTGCTCCCTTGTCAATAGAGACTTGTGAGGTCTCTTTACTCTTCTCGCTCTAGGTCTTGCACGCGATCTGGATCTTCTTTTAGCCATTACACCACCACCAAATATAAGATTCTTTTATAGTTACACTTTTTTGCTATAAATATATTGTAACAGCCCTTAATAAACGTTTTGTCTCGTGATTTTTCCGTAATGCGGCTGATTTTTATGACTCTGGCCGAATGTTTCTTTGCATGGCTATAAAAACATTATCATTTCAGCCGTCAAATCGGATAAAAAAGTGAAACAATAAACCCCTCAGCACGCTGCAATGCACGAGCTCAGCTCTTCTGCCGTGCTTGTCTGTCTTACACAGCGTGATCTGCAGCTGATATCAGCATTGACCTCCGCTGCAGAAACCTGCACATCGCACGGGCACGCAGCCAGGCAGCGCAGCGGGATCTCGCCTTTTTCATCTTTCCATTCTACGCCAACAACTTCGCAAGCCTGCAGGAATTCCGGGTCCTGATCTTTCAGCTGGGCGGAAAATTCAATATTATTTTTGCTGTTTATTTTGTCACAGTAGAGCTGGCACTGCGTCTGGAAAATTCTTTCTGCATCTGCTTTTGATATCTGCATACCGCCTGATGAGACAAAAAATATTACAACAGCACCGAGAACAATCAGCGCTATTATTACTGCCACCACTGCCGCTATCGGCACAGCGCCTTTTTTGTTTTTCATGTGATTTCTCACGCTCGTTTTCATTTCTTTCCTAGTTCTGAATAGATGTCATGCCCCGCCAGTCTCTTTTTTAAAACAAACAGCAGTCCCACTGCAATTATGATTGCAACTAGTGCTATAAGTATTAAGTTTATTATAGTCTGGTCTGCTGAAGGAGCTTCTCTTTGCTGGCACTGCCCGCTGATGCATACATAGCCAGCCAAGCATTGATCATTAGTCGTGCAGTACGGCTGTACAGGCTTTTCTATGCATGTCCCGCTCTCACACTGGAATCCAAGAGGACAGTCTGAGTCGAAAGTGCACTGCGGCGTGACGATACTTTCACAGACATGGTTGCGGCATGTTGCGCCCACAGGGCACGCCCTGCACTCACCGCCTGAGCAGAAGCATTTCAGGTCAGTGCCAGGGCATTCCGTATTTATCGTGCACGCTGCCGGTGATGGCGGCGGCCTCGAGACAGTGGACACAGAAAATATTTCTTCAATTGTTTTTTCGTCTTCCTTGAAAATCGGGCTCTCTGTCCTGTAAACAGTGCATGTCCTTAGTCTCCATTGTCCCGAGAGCTCTGCAATAAACGAAGGCCTGAACAGTTTTGTCTCATCCGCGTTTATTGCCTGCACAGATGATGTGATCTCCTTTGACTGGTTGGTCGGTTGCCGCAGTGTGCAGTTCACAAATCCCTTGTGCAGGACATCATCTACATTCTTTACCCTCACAATAACCTCAACGCGGTCACCTACCTTGATGCCTGATTCAGGCTTGAGTATCTCCTCTATCTGCAGCACCTTTCCTGTTGCATTGAAGTCCTTTGTGATGTTGGAAGTATTGTGCAGCCTTGACGGCACACAGGTGCTGTTTGCCGACCCATTGGCAGAGCAGCCAAACACAGACCAGTTGCCCAGCCTGTCCACAAAGAATGGAACAGCCAGAGGAGCCTCTCCAGGGCCAATGATCTGGCATCCGCTTGAATTTGTCATTGTTTTGTTTGGGCTCCTGATGCTGCAGGTTGCGATGGCAAAAATAGACAGCCCGTCGTTTCTCACCCGCACATTTGCAATGCCTGTTGTATTTCTGTTTATTCCTTCAGGCACTTCAACATTAGTAATAACCAGATCAGGCACAGTAGTGACATTCACAGGAGTTGGTATGTTTATTGTATCATGCTGCGCGCTCTGGGCACAGCTGCTGTCAAGTGTGCCTGACACTACACATGTGCCTGCAGTCCATGTGCCAAGCACATCAGCGACTATGTTTACATTCTTCATTACAACTGTTCCTGCCCTGAAGACCGTACAGGAAGATGAATTCTGCCGCCTGCCAGAGTTTGTACTAAAGCTGCATGTAACATTTCCGAAAAGGTCTGTCTGCGAAGGGTTTCTCACAGATGCCTGCACCTCTACTGCTGATCCGATAAACACGCTGCTGCTCGAGACAGTTGCGTTTACAAATGTCAGGTTTGTTCTGGATGCGACGCTGAATGTTCCGCCTGTTGCATTGCTGTGCGACTGCGAGGCTGCACAGTCAAAGCTGTTTGATGCGTTTATGCTGCAGCGCGGTATCTTCCATGTGCCTACCTCATCAACAAACAACGTGAAGTTCAAATATTTGACCTGGTTTGTCTCAAGTCCTGTGCATGCGTTGTGTGTGGAATTCCTGCCTGCAGGCGATGTGACATCGCATGCAACAAGCGCATATTTTCTCTCGCTGAGCGGGTTTTCAATAATAGCCGTAATATTAGTGAAGCTTGAATTGAGCACATTGTTTCCAAATGCATTGCGTATTATCAGGTTTGTGGGCAGGACCACCTCAAATGTCCCCATTGTGGTGGAATTCTGCAGCACTGCGCCTGTGCAGTTCGCAGACGTGGACGCAAACAGCCTGCATAATGTGACATTCCATCTCCCCAGCTCGTTGACAGTCTTTATTATCTGGAACGTCTGTGTGCCTGAAGCATTAACCTGCTTGCACCGCGATGTCAGGTTCTCTTCTGCCCCGCCAGGGTTCCTGATGCTGCACATCATATTCGCATACTGTGCAAAGTTATTTGCATTGCCTGCTGCTGCGCTGATTTCCGTATCGCCTCCGGTGATCACAGTGAAAGTCATTGAAGTGCTTATTATGGATAAATTGAGCACAGGCAATGCGACAGAAACAAATGTGCCCCCTGTTCTATTTGTAGCGTGCACTGTCTGGTCAGCGCATGCACTGTCAAGCGAGCCCAGCATGGAGCACGACACGAGGTCCCACTGGCCCACCTTATTCGCCAGCAGGTTTACGCCAACAGGCACTTCTGCCTCTCCAGAAATTGCAAAGCATGAGCTGTTTGCTACTATGTTTTGCTGCGACCCAGGCAGCATGAAGATGCACATCATGCGCGCGAATATATCAGCCTGCGACGGGTTCAGGGCAGTGGAGCTTATGGTTATTATGGAATTGTTTTGCACGCTTTCCGGGAAGCTAAGGCCTGAAGTGAATGAAATATTGGAAGCCCTGGACACAGCAAATGCCGGCCCGGTGGCTGTGTGCACTGTGCTCCCGCTGGAGCAGGAAGAACTTGTGGATTCAAACACAGAGCACTGCGAAACTCTCCATGTGCCAATCTCGTCTGCTACTGTGAGCATGGCGAAATCTTTTGAGCTGCCGGCCGCGACTCCTGTGCAGCCTGAGGAGAGGTTTATTGAAATTCCGGAAGGTTTTCTTACTGAGC
>JACQNX010000046.1 GCA_016202875.1 Candidatus Aenigmatarchaeota archaeon
AAAATTCCTCGCGTGTAATCAGCCATACAGCCATTAAGATTATTCGGGTCAAATCTTTCTGTCCTGTCCTGTCCATTTCTGTAGCTTGTGGCTACTTTTACACAAGGAAGCTGATCCAGAATATCCATCTTAGTGACAGCAACCATGTCTACACCATTAACCATACGTGCATACCTACTTGCGAGCAAATCCTGCCAGCCTGTTCTTCTGGGCCTTCCTGTCGTTGCTCCATATTCATCGCCTTTTGCGCGGATATATTGTCCTAGCTCATGGTCATCTGCAAGGCCACTTCTGACACGCTGCTCAAGTGCCCCAAATATCGGCGATTTTATAAGCAACTTTGTTTCAGCTGAAAGCACTGAAGGATCGCCTAATTCAGTTGGGAACGGCCCGCTGCCCACTCTTGTTATGTAGCCCTTCATCACTCCTATAACTTTTCTGACTTTTGGCGGTACACCAAGGCCTGTGGCTGCGCCGCCTGCTGTAGGATTAGATGAGGTTACGTATGGGTAAGTTCCATGGTCTAAATCAAGCAGTGTTCCCTGTGCGCCTTCAGACAATATCTGCTTGCCCTGCTGAAGAAGATCGTTAATCATGTATCGCGTATCAACAACTTTATCTGCTATTCTATCATACAACCGCAGGTGCTCTTCTGTTGCTGAGTGCGCATCTACTTCAATGCCAAGCTCAGCAGCATTTGCAGCTATCATTTCTTCCAGCAATCTGGGGTTCCTCAGGTGATAGAGTCTTATTCCTGCTCTTCGCGTCTTGTCTGCATATGCAGGGCCTATTCCCTTTGCTGTGGTGTCGATTGCCTTCGACGTCTTGCTTTTCTGTTCTGCTGCTCTGTGATAGGGCATTAGCAGATGAGCACTATCCGAGATGAAGAGATTATCAGTGCTTATTTTCAGCTTTTCCAGGGCTTCGATTTCCTTTACAAGAGAGGCAAGATTAATCACAGTGCCGTTTCCAATGATCTCTATTTTGTCTGGCGTAATTACGCCGGACGGAACCACATGCAAGACATATTTTGTATCCCCGATGTACACTGTGTGCCCGGCGTTTTCGCCACCCTGGTATCTTGCTATCACATCATAGTCTGCGGCAAGCACGTCGACTATCTTTCCCTTGCCTTCATCTCCCCAGTGCATTCCAACTACCACATCAATCGGCATTTCAACCGCTCCTGTAGGGTCTCCACATCCTTTCTACGAAAATATCGTGTGGCATTCCTTCTTTTATAGTGCTGGCCGATTCCCTTTGAAGCCGCACATGCGCATGCACGTCCCTTATGTTAAAATATCCATTTTTCTGCATAGATGTTTTGATATGCCTAACAGCAGAAGGCAGATTATCTTTTACATAGCCGGCATAAGGCACATAGCCTTCAATACCTTCTGACTCTTCCGCCTGGTCATATCTTTTTCTTCTCCATATTTTTGCTCTTTCAGAGCCTTCTCCCCAATATGGCTTTACAGATGCGACATATACACGGCCTTCGTACGTTTCCTTAAGTTCTGTTGTTTCTGTGGGACTCTCATGAAATCTTGCAAAGAATCTTCCTCCCATTACAGAATCTGCACCCAGTGCAAACGCGATGAAAAAATGATCGTTTGTGACTATGCCGCCATCAGCAATTATTGGCACATAAATGCCGGTTTCTGCCAAATACTCATGCCGCCTTTGGTTAATTTCTATCACTGCTGTTGCCTGTGGTCTTCCAATGCGATACTTTTCCCGTGTGGTGCAAATAGAACCAGGGCCCATACCAATCTTAACACCATGCGCACCATTTTGAACAAGAAAATCAAAGCCTTCTTTTGTTGCAACATTGCCGCCAATCACAGGGATGCCTGGAAAATTTTTTAGTATATGCTTCAATGCTGCTTCCTGATAATCAGAATAGCCTTGGGAAGCATCGACAAATAGAATATCAGCACCAGCTTCTGCCAATGCAGGGACGCGTTTCCTGTAATCATAGGTATTCACAGCAGCACCAACAACATAGCGCTTTTGATTATCAACAAGTTCCAGCGGATATGACCTGTGCTCCCGGATATCTTTCTTGAATACCATGAATTTCAAATGCCCATGCTTATCAACAATGGGAATAGATCCATGGTGGCTGTTCTCCAAGATTGCATTTGCTTTTCTGATATCTTCGCCAACTTTTTCATAGCGTGCATAAATTATTCGGTTCATAGGAATCATCCTATCGCAAGCTTTCAGTTGCCTGTGCTTTTCAGAATAGTCATTTTTAGTGAGCAAGCCTACGATCCGACCGTTTGGTTTCCCGTTGTCTGTTATCGGAAACGTGGAATAGCCCTTTTCTTCCGCCGCTTTGATCACTTCTTCTATGATAGTTTCAGGAGAGAAAACATCTGGCACAACAAATGCTGCTTTGTATCCCTTTACCTGCCGCACAATCCCAGCTTCTTTGTTTATAGGCTGGCTGCAGAAGATCACGCCAAGGCAGCCCTGCTTTGCTAGCTCTATCGCCATTTCAGCCCCTGTGACAGACTGCATCGGCGCGCTGAGGAGCGGTGAATTAATGACAAATACATCTTCTGGAAGGTTTTCTGCCGGGACTTCCTGACTGTCTGATGAATTGTATTTTGTGAGCGGCGTTTTCAGGCTTATGTTGTCTACTGTTACATCTTTTTTAATTCTTCCCGGAAGAACAAGCCAGTCATCATATGTTGTGCCCGGTTTCCAGATCAGTTCTGCCATGCTATACTTATCAGTGAAATTAATTTAAAGACCAAATAAAAACAAATTTACGGAACCCTAGTCAACCTCTCTTTCGCCGCTTTTCTGCGCAATTTTCTATACTGTCTTATATCATTATACGTGATTACATCATCCAAACTTTTATTCTCACCTATTGTCTGCAGAAGTGCCAAATAAAAATTCTGGCTATTTTCGGGAGTTTTATCATAGTCTGGGTTAAGACCGGCTCTTCGAAGTGCATGAGTTCTGAGCAGTTCTAATTTTTCTTCTTGCCCGAGATCTGAAGGAATGTAGTACCTGTGATTTCCATGGTTGCCATTTCGATCGATAGCAGGTTTGCGATACGTGTAGCCTGCAATATTACTGAGAGGGTAGAGGAGTATGCGCTGATAAGGTATGTGTCCCAAAGAGTCTCGCAGATCACCTGCATCAAACCCCATTTTTTGGCCTTCTTCATAGAATTTTTCATACAAAATCACACGCTTTGCTTGTATGTTGATTCTATCGGGATCAATGCCACTAATTTCCCACGCAGCTTTTGCCACTTCTACAAATTCATTTTGTTTCAATCTCACCAGATAACTACGATGCAAAGATTTAAGAAATTCAAATGATGCGCTGTTTTTCCTTCATCACAAACAAAGCTTCTTAAGCTTACGCTACTATATTTGAAATAGAAAAATGCCTGACGCGTAAATCCGCAGAGGGCGACTTTCTGCAGTACGCC
>JACQNX010000047.1 GCA_016202875.1 Candidatus Aenigmatarchaeota archaeon
GCTCTACAGGTCCGAGATCGAGGTGCAGGCTGATAAGATAATAAAGAACGACGAATAGTTATTTGCGAAGTATAAGAAGATGAGTTGCATCTTCACTGAAATGATATCTTCCGTTCAACAAGCTCCCTCTAAATTCTAAACTATCAGATTCTGTTAACTTGTAGGTACCTGAGTCGACCCTTTTTACGAATCCTCTGTTTCCTGACATAGGGCCTTCGTATGTTAAGTAACGCCGTCTTATTAGTTCCTTAGGATCTATGACTATGGCTGCCTGAAGACTTCTCAACACTTCAGTGGTTTCTATTTTGTCTAATGCCAATTGTTCTGAGCCCTCTCCTTCTACGATTTCTAAAAGTATGTCATAGTGATTTGGTTTTCCTAGATAGTCGTAATGAAAAAGAATAGCATATCGCAGCCAGACATCTACTAGTGGAAAGGGGTTAACTGCCATGTTATATGGATTCCTATAAAGCATAAAAACATATTCTCCAAGAACATGCTATGAAAGCGATTATACTTGCCGGCGGCTATGCGAAGCGCCTGTGGCCGCTGACAAAAGAGCAGGCCAAGCCGCTGGTAGATATAAATGGCAGGCCTATTATTTCTTTCATACTCGATAAGCTAGACAAATCAAATATAACAGAGATCATTATTTCAACCAATTCCAAATTTCAGCACGATTTTGAAAAATGGCTTCGCACTCAGAAATACGCAAAACCAGTAAAAATAGTTGTTGAGAACAGCAACCACGAAGGCGAAAAGCTGGGAGCTATTGGCGGAATACGATATGTACTTGAGGCTTGCAACATCGATGACGATTGTCTGATCATATCAGGGGATAATTTTTTTGATTTTGATATATTGACATTCATTTCTTACTACGAGAAAAAGCGCACTGTAGTGAATGCTGTATTCGATGTCGGGGATGCAAAGGAAGCAAAACGCCTTGGCGTTGTTGTTCTGGAAGGCGAACGTATTGCGGATTTTGTCGAGAAGCCGGAGAAGCCGCCTACGACACTTGCAAGCACGGGCTGCTACTTATTCCCAAAAGAAACACTTCGACTGTTTGCCAGCTATCTCAACGAGGGCAACAACAGCGACGCGCCTGGATTTTTCCTGCAGTGGCTGCACAAGCGCCAGCCAGTCCACGCATTTATATTCAGCACCGCATGGTTTGATATCGGAACTCCGGAAAGCCTGGAAAGGGTGAGGAGATTTGTCGAGAGGGGCGTGACACTATGACGAACAAAAAAATATTATTCCTCTACAATGGCGGCACTATAGGACAAGTCCCAGAGAATCGCGACGGGCAGATAGTTCTCGTTCCTCCGCGAGACAGCGAAATATTTAGGGTCGCTTGCGAGCCGACTATTGAAAAGCTGAAGAAGGACATGGACGTGACATTCGAGTTTGTAACTGCCAAAGACAGCACCAACATGACACCCAATGACTGGGAAAAGCTGATATTCAGGATCAAGAAAGCACAAGATGAAGAAGGGTATGATGGCGTCGCAATCGCTCACGGAACTGACACGCTGGCATATACTGCAACTGCACTTGCACTCGCGCTGCACGGAAGAGATCCAGAGAAAAGCGGGCTAAGGATACCTGTCTGCATTACAGGTGCCCAGAATCCTATTTATCAGGCTGGAGGAGACGGCAGGTTTAATCTGGAAAACTTGTTCCGGACGCTTGATGCAGCAATTGATGATGGCATTGCAGATGTACTAGTCAATTTCTGGAACAGGGTCTTATTGGGCTGCAGAACGCTAAAGCTAAGCGAGCGAAATTTTGATGCATTCCAAAGCCCATCCTATCCGAACATCGGCTTTATTGATGCGCAGGGAGTCCACATGGAAAGCTCGCTGGCACGAAAAAAAGAAAACGCAGCGGACAAGCTTAATCTGGCGCCGAAATTTGGCAGGGGTGTTATAAGCTTCGAGCTAACGCCGGGTATTGACCCTAACGTGGTGCTGGGATTTATTACTAACGGCGGCATATCTGCTATGATTCTAAAATCTCTGGGTGAGGGAAATGTCTGCAACGAAGGGCAGTACAATCTTCTCCCTGTTATCAAGCAGGCAACTGAAGACTACATGATCCCTATATTTATTACAACCAAGTTTGCAGGAGGTAGCGCTGTGGCAGCGCATTATGAGGTCGGGATCGCGGCTATAAAAGCCGGAGGCATCGCATGCTTTGACCACACTGACGTGGCTGTTGACGTGAAAGTGAGGTGGCTGATAGGCAATGGCATCTGCCAGAATATCGGAGATTTCAGAAATGCGATGAGAATTAGTTTTGCAGGCGAGGTCAAGCTGCCTAAAGCATAATTACTTGTGCTCCGGGACCAGCTCCAAACCGTGCTTTTCCATCTCTTCTTTCAGGTAATCGAGAAACATCTTCTGAATGTCATTTTTGTCTTTTTCTGTAACGCCCTCTACTGTCAGGCGGATGTAAGGAGACGTGTTAGACGCCCGCAAAAGTGCCCATCCGTTTTCGAGGTCGACTCGCAGGCCATCCATTGTATTCACATTCTTGAATTCTTTGGCAGCTTTGCCAGCAATGGTTTTTATAATTCCGAATTTTATCCTGTCGGGGCACTCAAAACTGACGCGCGCAAACGGGTATTTTGGCACCTGTTTCTTGAATTCCGAGAGCTTTTCGCCGCGCTCGGAAAGAATATACGCTGCATAGAGCCCTACTATTGTGGCATCGTCAAACGGTATAAAATGCGGGAGGCAGTAGTGCGCTGCTGACTCGACTCCAAAAACAGCATTGTGCCTGTGCACAGCATCCATAAGAAATGTATGCCCCACAGGAACCCTGATAACTTTACGGCCGAATTTTCCGGCTATCAAGTCTATTGCCTTCGTGCATTCAACATTTGCCACGATATCGCCTTTCTGCGTCTTTAGCAGTTCTGAGAGGATAAGATATGAAGTCTCCTCCGGCGAAGTAAAACTGCCCTTGTCGTCCACTAATGCTGTCCTGTCGCCGTCTCCGTCATACGCAATGCCAAGGTCGAAACCGCCCTCAACAACATTTTTTTTCAACTCTGCGAGGGCGAAATCCTGGGGGTCGGGCAGGCGGTTCGGAAAAGTCCCGTCAATTTCCCCGAAAACTACCCGGGTCTCTAATCCAGCTTCCCGGAACAGCTCGGGCACAATCAATCCTGCGCAGCCGTTTCCGCAGTCTAAAACAACTGAAGTCGCCCTGTGAAAACGCACCTTAGACAGAAGGAAATTTTTATAGTCTGCAACTATTTCTTTAGGGTTTTTAACTGCACATTTTCCGCTGCCTGCTATAAATTTCCCCTTAAAAAATGTGTCCCGTATTTCCCTGTTTGTTTCGTCTATGAACCCTATGCCATTCGCATGAAAGAACTTGATGCCATTCCATTCCTTGGGCAGATGGGAACCGGTGATGTACGCATATGTCTTTTTTTCTTGCCATGCATGGTACATTCCTGCGCCAAGCGGCAACATCCCCGCATCCTCAATGCTGAAACCGGATGACAAAAATCCTTTTACAAAGGCCTCTTTGAGCTTCTGGCTGTGCAAACGGACATCGCGCCCCAAGACTATATCTTGATGGATATACGAACCAAATGCCTGGCCTATTCTGTGCATGATCTCCGGCGTCAGGTCCTGCCCCACAACTCCGCGGATATCATAACTCCTGAATATGCTGGATACATTTTTTAGTGAATCGTTACCCATAGCAATCCCTTGTTTTATTTTGTAATAGCTGTTTTGGTGCAAAAATCAAAATATCTGGCTGAAACGTTGGCAAAATAGTATTAAAAGATTTCACATGGCTTTTTTGGTGCAAAAGTTAAAATCTCTGCCTTTACGATATGTCGCAATAAAACGATACTAATAAAAAGTTCATAAAAAGAATAAAGCACAATGAGGTGTTAAAAGATGTGCAGGTTTTCTGACAGGTTAATTTTCGGGAATATGGTACCGGATCCGCGCTTTGCCCTCCCTGGTGCAACGCCGCAGTATGCACCGCACCGTGACTTCAAGACAGAACACATAAAGCTGGAATTCTCTTTTGACATAGCAAAGAAGACCGTGTTTGGCAAGAGCGCAACGACGGTAAAAATGCTTGTGGATGCACACAAGCTCGTTTTTGATGTAGTAAATATGAAAATCAATTCTGTAAAAGACCGTGCTGGAAGGGACTATAGGTATGACTATGATGATGCAAAGATTATTATTTATCTGGACAGGACAGCAACTGCAGGGGAAATATTTGACATCATGATTGACTATAAAATCATTAAGCCAAAGCTGGGTGTTTACTTCATTGAACCTGACAGACCTTATCCCAAGAAGCCTGTGCAGATATATACACACAGCGAAGCAGAAGAGGCACGATACTGGTTTCCATGTCATGACAGTCCGCATGAAAAATGCACTACAGAGATGCTTATCACTGTGGCTTCTGACTTCTTTGCGCTTTCCAATGGCGCTTTGGTAAATGTTTTAGAGGACAGGAAAGGCGGCAAGAAAACATACCACTGGAAAATGCGGCACCCTCATTCTTCTTACCTTGTTATGTTTGCTGTGGGCAGGTTTATAGAAATCAAGGAGGAATGGGATGGCATACCAATAACATATTATTGTGAAAAGGGGCGAGAGGCTGATACAAGAAGGGCGTTTGGAAAGACGCCGAAGATAATGGAGTTCTTTTCAAAGAAGATAGGTGTGCGATACCCATATGAAAAATATGCGCAGGTTGCTGTGGCAGATTTTATATTTGGCGGCATGGAGCACACAACAGCGACGACCCAGACTGACTTAATTCTCCATGATGAAAGGGCACATGAGGAGACGTGGCATGACAACCTTGTTGCTCATGAGCTTGCGCACCAGTGGTTTGGCGACTTACTGACGTGCAGGGACTGGGCGCATGCATGGCTTAATGAAAGCTTTGCATGGTACTTTGATGCATTGTTTGTAGAGCATGACAAAGGAGAAGAAGAATTCTTGTATCATATGTACGAAGATGCAAAAGTTTATTTTGCTGAAGACAAAGATCGATACAGAAGGCCTATTGTGACAAACATCTTCTTTGAGCCCAGCGACATATTTGACAGGCATCTCTACGAAAAAGGCTCTTTGGTCCTCAATATGCTAAGACATATATTGGGCACTGCGATGTGGTGGAAGTGCATAAATCACTATGTTGAAAAGAACAAGAACAAGACAGTGGAAACAGAAAACCTTATTGAGGCAATAGAAGAAGTTTCTGGCAGGAACATGAAGAGGTTCTTTGACCAGTGGATTTACGGAGCAGGGCACCCTGAACTTCAGGCCCAGTACTACTGGGATGACAAAACAAAAGAAGCTGTGATCAGGATAGCGCAGGTGCAGAAAACAGACGACCAGACTCCACTATTTGCATTGCCCTTGACAATAGAAATAATAACAAAGGAGGGCAGAAAGAAGTTCACAGAAATTCTGGAAGAAAAACAAAAACAGTTCAGGTACAAAATAAATTCTATTCCTTTTGATGTGAGAATTGATCCAGACAATGCCATTTTGAAGAAGATGGATTTCATCAAACCAAAATCCATGTGGCTGTATCAACTGGAAAATGATTCTAATATTTTAGGAAGAATCGCAGCTGCTCAGGAAATTGCGAAACTGGGTAATAGAGAGGCCGTAGAGGCCTTGGCAAAGCACTTTGAGAGGGAAAGATCCTGGGGTGTGCAGGCTGAGACTGCTCTTGCTCTTGGGACTATAAAAACCGATGCTGCCTTAAAGGCGCTGCAGAAGATGATGGGGGTGAAACATCCGAAAGCGAGAAGGGCTGTTGCTGCAGCATTGGGCGAATTCAAAACAGACAGGGTCATGGATGCTTTGAAAACACTTGTTTCTGACAAGAACAGCTATTTTGTCCCTGCGGAAGCTGTGAAAAGTATAGGAAAAACCAACCACGACTCATCGTTGCAGCTGCTGAAGAGATACCTGCCCTTGGAATCATGGAATGACGTTATTAAAGCAGGGGTTCTGGAAGGAATAGCACAACTACAGACAGATGAATCTATACAATTACTGAAAGCGCATGCAAAATACGGTTATCATTACAGGTCCCGAATGGCTGCAATAAGAAACCTCGGGCTTATAGGAAAGGGCAGAAAGGATGTTCTGGACTTGCTCATTGAATTTACAAAAGAAGATTTTGCCCTTGTCCAGCTGGTGTCTGTCATTGCTCTGGGGGATCTGGGAGATGAGCGTGCTATACCTTTGCTGGAGGATATGACAAAAGGGCACAGAGATGGCCGCGTAAAGAGACAGGCGCATGAGGCAATAAGAAAGATATACACATGGCTTGATACTGACCTCGAAACTGCTGAAATAAAGGAACGGTATGAAAAATTGAAGAAGGATTTTGAGGCGCAGAAGAAACGTGCAAGTTGATATTGCTTTTAGAACAGCAAAAGGCATTTAAAGTGTCAAATTAATAACTATCACAGGTGTAAGGTGTGCGGATAGGAAAAAATACAGCCCATTCATGGAATTTTAATAGGCTTGTCTGCACATTGCTAGGCCTGAAGTGTTCTAATCTCAAATCTGAAATTATCACATACTGATTTGGGATGATTCTGTTTCTGGCGGCTAACAGAAGACCATGTTGCGCCTCGGGTAAGACCAATGGCTTTGGATTGTTTGTTTGTGTTCAGTGAGAAAGCTCGTAGTAAAAATTAACAAAAAGAGAGGCGATAACGATGTCGGTGCCAAAATGCTGTGGTGTTGAAATGGGGGTAAATGTGGAAACTGGCAAATTTGTAGAGGTCCAGTGCAAAATGTGCGGAGATGTAGTATTCGTCAAGAAGGGCGAAACAAACAAACCGCAGATGCTGGATGATTAAGCTAGGATATGCTTCGTTGGCTAATGCTATTGTTAATGCCTGCCAACCGTCTTTTTCCCTGTCATGAGATATTTATTAAATCTAAAATCCAGTTAGTTATCATGCTGTCTTTTCGCGGTTTATTGAAAGGCGTTGATGCCGTTGTATTGCGCAATGACGAATCACACATGGATGAAAATGTTTTCTATTTACTGGAGGAAAAGCCCAGCACTGCCACGATGTTTCTTATTTTAAAGAAAAACAGCATACCTGTGCTTTTTGTTTCGGAGCTTGAACTAGGCAATTACACGCATAAAAAACATGTCCGTGTAGAAAAGCTTGACAAAGAGTCGTTGGCTAAAGAACTGGGAAATATAAAAGGGAAAATCGGCCTGAACTTTGAAACGCAAACTGCGAACCAACTGAAAAGACTAAAGAAATTCATAAAAGCACAGCAGGTTGATATTTCTTCATATTTTGAGAAAGCGCGGGAAGTCAAAACGCAGGCTGAAATCAAAAAAATCAAGACCGCATGCAGGATTACTGCAGAGATTTTTGACAGGGTGCAGGATTTGATGAAAATATGCAGAACTGAAAAAAACCTTGCCCTTAAGTTAGAGTTTGAAGCAAGAAATAATGGGGCTGATGCTGCCGCATTTCCTCCCATAATTGCTTCTGGGATTTCATCGGCTATACCACACTACGCCACAGCAGACAAAAAAATTTCTGAGGGGTTTCTTGTTGTTGATTTTGGCGTTGTTTACGATGGCTACTGTTCTGATATAACAAGGACTTTTTTTGTCGGGATGCCAAATGCCTATCACAAACATATGTTTGCTGCTGTGTACAACGCAAAAGAGGCTGCAACAAAAATGTGTTTTGCAGGCACAGAAGCAAGGAAGGTCCATAATGCTGCTGATTCTGTTCTAGAAAAGAATTTTGGTGAAAAGATGATTCACGCTGTTGGCCATGGCCTGGGGTTGAAGGTGCACGATTTCCCGCAGGGGATAAATGCAAATGCACCATTTACATTAAAGGAAAATATGTGCATCACTGTAGAGCCTGGCTACTACAAAAGAAATTTTGGCGGGGTGCGCATAGAAGATGATGTTATAATAAAAAAGGGAAAATGCAGGGAGCTGACAAAAGCGGAAAAGGTGCTATTTTCGCTAAAAATTTAATTCCTAGCCTTTAACCTTCTAATTGTTCGAAGTTTTCGCCTTTCAGCTCTTCCAAAGTTAAAATCTTCACGCTGCCTGAACGCACGCGTTCGCGGTAGCCCATTCCAACTACGTACTCTACAGTTCTGCGGGATGCGAGATCAACAATGGACTGGTTAACTTTTCCGTCAAAGATTATTGCATAAACAGTTGTGAACTCCGGCAAAATGTCTGCCAACTCCGAGAGGGGGACTTTTGATATCACCTGCAGCTCCCTGTCCACGAGACAGGCTGCGCGCGTGCCTATAAGATCTTCAAGGATTTTTACAAATGCCTCTTTTTCTGAGGCGTCTATCTCCTGCACTTCTTCAGAAACGTCTTCGATGGGCTTGTTCAATGCCTGATCTACTGGGGCACGCTCGCGCAGGGCTTTGAATATCTGTTTTTTCGTGAGCTCTTCCACTTCCTTGCCCGGCTCCGCCCATGCTACGTAATCTATCTCTGCAACTGCGAGCAGTTTTTTTAAATCAAGATTGCCACCACGGTCGCCGTCCAAAAATGCTGTTGTTGTTTTTTCTTTTGTTAGGCCAATTACTGCCTGCGGGATTTTGCTGCCTTCAATGGCGATGACATTCCTGATGCCGTTCTTTAGAAGGTTTATCACATCAGCCCGGCCTTCAACGATAATAATATCGTCTGATGTGTGGACGTCAGGGCCGCAGCTGAGGCCGTTAAAATTAGAAACCTCCCAGGAGCGCACAGACTCTTTTATCATCTCTGATATCTTTTGCGTGTCCGGCATGCCGGTGTCCATCATTGCGCGCAGGATTTCCTTTGCCCTTTCAACAACATAACGCCTCTTCTGGCTGCGGACATCCTCAACTTTAACTATGTCTATTTTTGCCTCGCAAGGGCCGACTTTTTCTATTGTTTCCATGGATGCTGCGATGAGGGACGTTTCGCTTGCGTCCAGGCTGGACGGGATTATGATATCCGCAAAGGCTTTGCCTTTGTTTGATTTCACATTTACCTCTATTCTTCCTATACGGCCTGTGTGCTGCAGCTCGCGCAGATCGAGATCCGCGCCCAGGAGCCCCTCTGTCTGGCCGAAAATAGCGCCGATTATATCAGGCTTTTCCACTATACTTGTTGCATGCATTCTGGCATGTATCAAATACTTTGCAAAATTCTGGGCCAATTTGGCCATAAATACCACCTCTTTTCTTGGGGATGGCAGAAACAGGCCTACGCAGATGGTGCGAATATAAAATCTGTTTTCAAATACATCGACACACCGATTAACTATAAAACATCAAGACCTATTCTGTCACCAATGGCTGCCTAAGGCGGCCATCTATAAAGTAATGGCATGGAAATGCTTTTAAGGCTTTTTCAACGCCCTTTTTCGGCCAAAAATAAAAGATCACACTTTCTGTATAATGGTTTCAGAAATGGAGAGCAATGACTTGATCCTGCTTTCTGCTGTTTTTCTCATTATCGGGAATATGTTCTGCAGATAAAACTCTGTGAATAACTCTGTGAAGAAACCGTGCTCCTGGATGCGCGATATAAATGAGGCAACGATGTCTGCGCGCAGATGGTTGCGGCTGCTGTTCTCTCCTGCAAGATAAAACGTGATTTTCAGGTACGTGTAGCTGTCGAGATGCTGGACGAGCTCAAAGACGACGTCGCTCCTGTGGAAAGGGCCGTCTGTGGAATAGGAGTTTTCCTTCTCGATTACTTTTCCCCTGCCGGACATGCGGCGCATGAATTCAAGCGATGTGTAATAAGGGTCTGTGGAGTTTCTGGTTATGGTCTTTGTTACCAGGTTTTCTTCTATCTGCATGCATGTTAATTCTAAGAGGCGGGATAAAAAGGTTATTTTGCCTTTGTTTCAAAATATATCAATTTGTAGCCGCCATCCACACAACCTAACTTCTGTACCAACCTTTCAGAGGCTGTGTTTTGGAGTCCTATGCCAGCATAAACTATAGGTACACCGAATTCTTCAAATTGCTTCAAACATGCTCTTGTTAGACTTTCACCTATGCCCTGATTTCTATAACCCGGATCTACAACCAATCTCCCCATATAACCGTAAAAAATCCCACCGTCATCAAAGCCGCTTATGAATCCCACTACTTTGCCATCTCTTTCTTCGACTAGATGATATCTTCCGAATCTTTCGAGTCCCCTTTTGAATCGTTCTTCGGTAAAAAATTCTGAAGTAGTCATGTTTTCAGATAGCAAGAGTTCTCTCACTCTTTTAAAATCTTCTGCTCGTGCATTTCTTATCAACATGCAACAGAAATTAGTAAGTAAATTTAAAAACTTATTCCCTGCACTCGGCGCAGATGTACTCGCCATCCGCTTCTTCTACGGAATCAGAGTAATTGCCGCAGGACTCGCAGGCGACGAGATTCTCAGGTTCCTCTGGCATGGCTGATGAACCTATTTTCATCCTTTCCAGCAAGATCTCGAAGAGCGCCGGCTCTATGCGCAGGATGTCGTTATTTGTTATAATGCCGACAAGCTTGCTGCTGTCGAAAACAAGGATTTTTTCAACCCTCTTGCTGACCATGAGCTTCGCTGCTTCCTCGATGGTCTTGCCGGGCTCTATTGTGACAAGGTCTGTGGACATAACATCTTTGGCTGTTTCGCCAATTCCGGATGCGACGTGTTTGTAAACTATGTCGGATGTTGTGACTATGCCTTTCACATTTTTTTCGCCTGTGACTACTACGGAGCCGATGCGCTCGTCGCGCATGATCTGGGCTGCTTTTTCTATAGAATCGTCCATGTCCACTTTTTTAATATTCGTTCTCATGACTTCGCCTACAAGAGCTGAAAATCTCATAGCAGTTATTTATCTGTCCAAGGATAAAAAGGTGATATGCTTCGCAGTTATAGGAAAGGTTATGTTGCCGAACTTAGCTTGGTACATATACTTTCTCAAAATGGTTTTATGGTCATCAGAACGCCTCGCAGCGGAAGAATCAATCTCGCAAGCCCGGACATCATTGCGGCAAAAAACGGCAAGCTAATCGTCATTGAGTGCAAATCGCGTGCAGAGGCGTTCACTGTCGAAAAGGGGCAACTGCAAGAACTCAGGGAATGGCAGGATAAGGCAGGGGCACTTCCCTATATCGGATGGAAGATTGCGCGCAAGGGGTGGACGTTTCTGCACCTTAAGGACGTGGAAGATAACAGGGGGAATGTCGGGAAGAAATTTGCTCTGGAGAAGGGGATGACACTGGAGAAGATCTTGTGAGACGATATTGACTTATTGCCATCTCCCACCCAGACGGAAGGCGCGCGAAATACAAATATTAATAAATTACTTTCTCTATAACTATATCATGAAGAAAACATATTGGATGGTTGGGATTGTTGTTTTTATAATTGCCTCCGCATTAGTATATTTCTATTATTATTCTCAGCAAACTAATAAAACAAAATGTGAATTTATGAATTCAGAAAATTGTGATAAATCTTGCAAAATTGATGCAGATTGTAAGCCGTCATTTGGTTTTTGTGCCAATATAAACGAAGAGGTTTATCTCCCTACAAATGTATTTCCTGCATACGAAATAGTTACTTGTAAATGTGAAAATAATAAATGCGTTGGCATTCCTACTGGAAGGGCAGCAATATAGATGCACCCCTTAAACTTATCGCAAATGGCAAAATCACGACGCCTTTATAAAGTTTTTTTCTGAATGCAGATTCTAAGAATGATGCATATGAACAGCGCAATACCCAGATTTTATGAGATGCCACTGGACCGGAGACTGAAAACTGTCCAAGAATTTTCTGGTCTGGATGATAATGAAATTGCACTGCTGAAACAGGAATGTGCTCTGGACAACAGCATAGCAGAAATCATGATAGAGAATGTTATAGGAACAACGCATTTGCCTGTTGGCATAGCGACATATTTTCTTATTAATGACAAAGATTATCTCATACCGATGGCAATTGAAGAGCCTTCTGTGGTAGCGGCGGCGTCGCATGCTGCCAAACTTGCGCGCCTTTCCGGCGGATTCAAGGCAAAGAGCACTACGCCTGTAATGACAGGGCAAGTACAGATAAAAAATGTACATGATTTTGATATAGCTGAGGAAACTATTCTGAAAAGCATAGACAGCATTAAAGCTCTGGCAAACAAACAGGACTCCACGCTTGTGAAAAGGGGTGGCGGACTTGTTTCTGCGGAATGCCGAAAATTAGAAACGGAAAGGGGCGACATGCTTGTTGTTCATCTTAACATAGATGTCAGGGATGCGATGGGCGCGAATGCTGTGAATACAATGTGTGAAAGTGTTGCTCCATACCTCGAAGAACTAACAGGCGGCATTGCTTCAATGAAGATCATCTCGAACCTTGCGGCACAGAGGCTTGTCACTGCGGAGGCTGTATGGAAAAAGAATGAGCTGGGGGAAGAACTGATAGAGGGCATTTTAGATGCGTATGCATTCGCCAAAGCGGACCCTTACAGGGCAGCGACGAACAACAAAGGTATAATGAACGGCATTGATGCTGTGCTCATAGCAGCAGGGAATGACTTCCGCGCTGTAGAATCAGGCGCACATTCTTATGCCTGCATGTCTGGAAGGTACCAGCCGCTCGCACACTACAGAAAAAACGAAAATGGAGATCTTGTGGGGAGGATAGAACTTCCCATGGCTGTTGGTATTGTGGGTGGGGCAACAAAAACAAATCCCATTGCGCGTATTGCCTTGAAAATTCTTGGTGTGAGAAGTGCTAATGAGCTTGGTGAAATATCTGCGTGCGCCGGGCTGGCAAACAACTTCGCTGCTGTGCGGGCTATTGTGAAAGAAGGAATCCAGCATGGTCACATGAAGTTGCATGCAAAGAATATTGCGATTATTGCTGGCGCGCAGGGCGATAAGGTACATCAACTTGCAGAAAGGATGATAAGAGAAAAAATGGTCAGTGTGTCACGGGCTGAAGAGCTGCTGAAAGAGATGGGACACTAGTTTACTGCAGGGCTCGTAGCTGTGCTTGGCTGCCTGCTTGGTTGACCCTAAAACAGCCCTAGAACTAGCGTTTTCTGCAGGAAAAGGCACTTCCAAGCACAATGCCGCACAAATGACTAAGTTCTGTGCAAGGCCAAAAATTCTTTCGTTTGCCTGAAGAATTCTTTTAGCGTGAATTCTGCAAGTTTTTTTGGTGCATCTTTCTCAACCGAGTCAATCAAGGACTGAAAATAGCGCTCTTTTTTTGCCGAAATGTTAAGTAACGGAAATCCCTCATCCAGCAAAGTCTTATTCAATATCAGTCTGCATATTCGCTTGTTTCCGTCAAGAAATGGATGCGCTTTGTAAAGATTATAATGTGCTAAAGCCGCCTTTTCAATTGGATTCAGTCTTGTCAATTTATACCACTCAACAAACCCATCAATCAACCTGTTCAGTCTAGTATAATGCGGCGGTCTGTAAGCGATTTCTTTTCCAAGAGGATTTTTGGTATCCTGCATGTGCAAATAGACTTGTTGCTTCCTTAGTTTACCTGGAGTTTTTTCTTCAAAGCTTGCCATTATTGTCTTATGCAAATCGAGCAAATATTTTTTGTCAAGTATATGGTTTTCTTTTATTGATTCGACAGCTTCTAGCATGTTTTTGCTGATCTGTTCGCGCGTGTTTAAATGCCTGTTTTTTCCAAAAGCGTTCTGGACATCTCTAAGGCTGACACTAACGTCCTCTGTTGTAAGTGTGGTCAGAGTAAAAAGAATTGTACTGTCAACTTCGTACTTTCGCTTTCGGGCGCCCGAAAGGGAGGCGAATATATTGTTAAAAGCGTCGCGAAAAAGCAACGCTTTTATCAGGTCGTCTTTTGAAATCAATTTGTTGTCATAATGCTTTCCTGCTAATTTTGATATTATTTTCGATTTGAATGGATCTTCTATTTTTGCTACTTCACTTTGCAATGGTTTTTTCGTACCTATATATTTGCTGAATGTCTTTGACTTGTTCGAAACGAAATAGCTTAGGTCGAGGTAGTAGTATTTTTTCCCGCTAATGGTTTTTGTCCTCAGTGCCATGCTCTATTTAGGCTGATAAAAATATTTAAAACTATCAGCCTAAATTTTCTGTTGATTAGGCTGATAAAAGCCTCCAAGGTTATCGGCATAAACGTATTCGTTGGATCAGTCAGTACCTCCGAAAGTGACCCGCAGCTGTGCTTGCTTATGGATTTGGCTCTTTGCAGGATAATCGTGGGCTATTAGTGGTTGAATCATAATTAGCAGAATTCGGTACCTGATTATTCTTTTATGACCCTGCAAATAGAATTTTCAACTTCCGTTATCTTTTCTTTTTTGATCTTGCCTGCTCTGTATAGAATTAGACCCAGATCGGCGGTAAATATCTTTCTTGGCCTTACATAGCTTGTTATTTTTAGTTTGCCTTCTCGAAAGTCTTTATATCTTAGCTCGATGGTTTCTGCGCCTTTTTTTGCTTTGCTTGTTATCTGGCACAGGATTACGTCTCCATATTCTCCTTTTGCTACAACGGCAGCAGGCCGCCTTTTGCTTGCCGAAAGGTCTGAGAAAGGAAAAGGCAAGACAACAACATCGCCTTTTACAAATCCTTCCATGCTTCATCTTCCTCTTTTGTGCTCCAGCTCTTTGCAAGAGCCTTTTCGCTGAGCAAAGCAGCGATGCGGCCGCTTTTTATGCTCTTTAGCGGCCTCAATTCTATACGGTCATCAAAAGCCAGCACAGCTATTTTAGAGCCTTCTTTGAACCCCTCTAGATCTCTTATGTCCTTGGGTATGGCTATCTGTCCCTTTTCTGTTATCTTTGCGGTCTTCACTTCTATGAGTCCCATCTTATTCACCTTACAAGTAAGATATGTAAGAAAGTATATAAAGATTATTGTGTAAAGAAATACAACACATGGGGCCCGTCATCTCGTTATGGTGGCCAGTTAAGTTAATTACGCATGTAATGGTTGCGTGCTGTCTATTGTTTTTCAGGCCCGACGCTATCCTTAAATAGTAGCAACTATATAGTAGTAAATAATCTTGGGTGATTGTATGTCTGATGACCAACATTTTGGGCACGTAGTTGTCATGAGAATTGAAAACGACTGGCTTATTCCAGATGTAGTAGGAGATACTTTTGTGAGCGGCGAAATGCCAAAATTTCTTAGTTCGTATGCACGCATCGGAGAAAGTCGTACCAATTTCTATTACCTTATAAGAGAATTTGGTGCCCCAAATCCGACCGCTAGTAAATTTCTCATTCACGGTCTGGCAACCCCCTGTAAGATAAGTGACGTCGCGCTTCATGTACCCGAAGGGCAAGAACCCAACTCGCATATAACAGACTCTAGGGGCAGGAAATTTTATCGAAGAGAACTTGTAAGACTGAGCGACGGAAGTCAATTGGCAGGTGTTTATATTCCAGAAGACTTTATTCAAGAATATGCTACGAAATGTGCTCTACCTCGTGCTGTCCAAGGTAAAAATTCTGAATAGTTGGGCATTTGCAAACTTTTTCTTTATAAATTTAATATAGGAATACTTGTTATTTACTGGGCCCGTCATCTCGTTATGGTGGTGTCTAGAAAACTGCTTCCGTGTAAGCTGCTGCCACGATCAGCATTTCTGCTGCGAGCAAGAGGACAAGAGAGTCGAAGAGGATCTTGTTGAACTCTCTGCTGCCTGCTTTTTCACGCAGGATTCCTACAGAGAGGATGCCGCCTGCGAGGCCTGCGATGAAATACGCTACTATCTCAGGGATGCCGTGCAGCGCGATTGAGCCTAAGCCTACCGGCACGCCGTAGAGATAAGCAATAGGGCTTGAGAGTCCTGATTCTATAAAAGACCTGATCAGAAGGCCCACATAAACTGCTATCACAGAGGCGTTCCATGCCAGAATAAACACTGCTCCTGCGCCGAATGCCACGGACAGGACAAACATCAGGACCATGACCTGTGTATTGTTGAGGAGAAAGCGAACAAAATCTGCATTCTCTGTGGTGCTGGCAGTAATGTAGGAAAAGCTCTTCAGGGTCTCTGTTTGCAGTGAGAAAGCAGGCTCTGCGTCTGCATAGAAAATAAACAGGAAGCTCATTGCTATTATTATGCCCAGAAAGAATGCGGAAAAAGAATATATGAGTTTCTGATGCCTGGCAAACAAATTGCCTTGCATTTTTCTTTCTGCTGCCTGGTCTTCCTTTTCCTCCTCAATTTCAAAGAGCTTCTGGAAGAACGGGACGAAAATGATGGTAAGGAATGCGACAGACAAAATTGAAGACTGTTCTGGGAAAATGCTCACTGAGAAAAGAACAGAAATGAGTGTGTAGATGAATGCCACGAGAAATATTTCCCAGGGCCTGTCTTCTGCCTGTTTGGGGTTGAGAATAGATTCAAGCACCATAGAAAGTTATTGGAAGAAGCGGGCTATAAAGATTACATGCAGAACGATGTTAATTTGAACTTGCCATAACCTGAAGAGCGAACCCTTTAAGTTCTTTTCTGCGACATTCTTTCAGATGGCGATAGGCATTGCCGGGTACGGGGCTTACATTCCGCGCTTCAGGATCAAGGTTGAGGAGATTGCCAAAGTATGGGGCATGGACGCTAACGCAATAAAAGATGGGCTGCTTGTTGAGGAGAAGAGCGTCCCAGATCAGGATGAGGACACGATAACAATAAGTGTGGAGGCTGCGCGGAATGCTCTTGCGAGGGCTGGCATAGAGCCGAAACTCATTGGTGCTGTTTTTGTTGGGAGCGAGTCACATCCGTATGCCGTAAAGCCTTCTGGAACAGTTGTGGCAGAAGCGCTTGGGATTGGGACAAATTACACTACTGTAGATACAGAGTTTGCGTGCAGGGCTGGGACAACTTCCATGTACATCTGCTATGGTTTAGTGAAAGCTGGCGAGATAAAACATGGCTTGGCTATCGGAGCAGACACTGCTCAGGGGCAGCCAGGCGATGCACTTGAGTACACAGCTGCTGCAGGCGGAGCTGCTTTTATTGTTGGGCAAGAACCGCTGGCAGAGATAGAAGCATATTTTTCATTTACATCGGATACACCAGATTTCTGGAGACGTGAGGGGCAGGACTATCCTAAACATGGCGCGCGATTCACAGGTGAGCCTGCTTATTTCAGGCATGTCGTAAGCGCGACAAAGGGGTTGATGGAAAAGACAGGACTAAGGCAGCAGGATTTCAACCATGTTGTGTTTCATATGCCTAATGGGAAATTCCCGGTGCGGGCTGCAAAGCTGCTTGGGTTTGATACAAGGGCACTAGAACATGGGCTTATTGTTTCAAAAGTAGGCAATACATATTCTGGCTCCTCACTTCTTGGTCTTACCAGTGTCCTGGACAATGCGAAACCTGGCGAGCGCATCCTAGTGACATCTTTTGGCAGTGGTGCGGGGTCAGATTCATTTTCTTTTGTTGTGACAGACAAAATTCTGGAAAGGCGTGACAAAGCACCAAAAACAGAAGACTATATCAAACAGCGGAGCTATGTTGATTACGGGATTTACGCAAAGCTGAGGGGGAAACTGAAGGTGTGAAGAATGGCTGTTAGCAGAACAAATATATTTGATGAAAAAAGGGTGGCGGTGGCCAGTAAGGGCTACAAAAATATGGAGCGTGCATTATTGTCCGCAGGCATGTCTTATCCAACAATAACAAATATCATGTCGGAAGTGCGTGGGCAGACTATGGTAACGTGCACGTTTGAGGAAGATGAAAATCCTGTGATAAGAGAGATAACGTTTGAGAAGAGAGATCAAATCGGTTCAGCTAACCTGTTCGCTGTCGGCATCAGTTACTATGGTGAAAGGCGGCCTGAAGTTTACGAGGTTGTGATATGACGGCTGAGCTGACTGTGCACGAAATTTCGTTTATTGGAAAAATAGTTGAAGGGGGGAAATTCTCTGAACAAGAAATAGGTGAATCGTTGCGGCAGAAAGGGTATGTAGAGCTGAGAGATGGTTTTTATGCCCTGACAAAAAACGGGCAGGATATTGTAAATCTTATACTGGCTGAAACTCCGGAGTACGTGATGTGAAAATATGAGGTGTAACAATGGGAGAGGTAGCCCGCACAAGAAAGTTTGAGGAACGGACACGCAACGCACTTTATGATGAAATGGTAGGGGCATTGCAAGATGGTGGTATTGATTATGAAACTATTTACGATATGCTGGAAGAGTTTTATGGGTTGGGTAAACGGGAAGCAGGTTACGCATTTGATGATGAAGATTATTCAGGTACTATAGAAGAGGTTCGTTTGGAAAGAGTTGAGGAACAGGCTGCAGATGTTACAATTTATTATCGCAATGGAACAAACAGAAAATTTATTGGTGTTAAATTATGAGAAATGTAGCTGTTATTGGAAAAATAGTTGGATGGAAGAAACTGCCTGAACAAAAACAGGCAGGAAAATGTATGGATCAGTGATAGAATATAGGAAAATAGAAGTTTAAGGTGCTTAAAATGATTGAGATTTACTTGATTGGAGAAGAAGGAGAAAGACAACAAGCTATGCAAAATGCTACAGGTTTTCTTCCCAGGCCGCTAAATGAGAATATGCTTAATTATCTTTTTTCTGATAAACACAGATCGGTTTTTCTTGTCTTATGTCGGGGCGTGTATCGAAGAGGTGCGTATCGTATGCATTTAAGTCCTGATGTTGAGGTCTGCTCTGATGCTGACATTCTTGATCAGTATTTCTATGCAAATGGCTTTAATGATGTTTATTTTCTTGAAAACCCGCGAGAGGCGCTTTCTATGCTTAGAGACAAGAAATGTAGAACAGATGTCATAATAGCGAGTATGGCGCATTCAGAAATAAACGGCCCTGAACTTGCCGAAGAAATAAGAAAATGGAAAAATGAAGGAGCAAATGCTATGAAACGTAAAACACAAACTAGGATGCGAATACAATGAAAAACGCAGCAGTAGTCGGAATCGGGCAAACGAAGTTCGGCGAGCACTGGGACAAGTCGCTCAAGGATATGATATGCGAGGCATCGCTTGCTGCTGTTGCGGATGCAGGCGTTGAGAAGCAGGAGATAGAGAGCATTTACATCGGAAACATGTCTGCAGGACGGTTTGCTGGACAGGAGCATTTGGGCGCGCTTGCTGCTGACTGCATAGGGGTGAGTGTGCCAGCGACGCGGTACGAGGCTGCTTGCGCTTCGGGCAGTGTTGCGTTCAGGAATGCCTACAATGCTGTTGCAGCCGGGCAGGAAAAGCTGGTGCTTGTCATAGGCGTGGAAAAGATGACTGATGTTGCTGTGCCCTCTGCTGTGCTGAGCTTGGCTGCTGCAGGAGACCAGGAGTGGGAAGCTTCTTCAGGCCTGACATTTGCTGGTGCTTACGCCCTGATTGCGAGAAGGCATATGCATGAGTTCGGCACGACCAAGGAGCAGCTTGCAGCTGTGGCTGTGCAGAACCACAGTAATGCTGTGGGCAATCCTTATGCCCAGTTTCCTGTTGCTGTGAAAATGGAAGATGTCCTGAATGCGAACATGATTGCTGAGCCTCTAGGTCTTCTGGACTGTTCGCCGATAACAGACGGGGCTGCGGCTGTTGTTATTGCTGAAGAAAGTATAGCTAAAAAGCTGGGCAATGCGCCTGCATGGGTTCTTGGCTCTGGGCAGGGTGCAGACACACTGGCTCTGCACAGCCGCAAATCGCTCACAGAGATGCTGGCTACAAAACAGGCTGCGAAAAAAGCGTTTGAGCAGGCTGGTGTGCAGAGAAAGGATATGGATGTTGTGGAAGTTCATGACTGTTTTACAATTAATGAGATTATTGGTTTAGAGGATTTAGGCTTTTGTGAAAAAGGAAAAGGCGGCAAATTTGTTGAGGACGGAAAGATAGAAAAAGGTGGTGAAGTTCCTACAAACACGCTCGGCGGACTAAAGGCATGCGGTCATCCTGTGGGCGCGACTGGAGTGAGGCAGATTATTGATATCACAAGGCAGCTCAGGGGCAAGGCTTACAATCAGGTTAATGGCGCCCGGTACGGGCTGAACCTGAATATTGGAGGCTCTGGGGCGACGGCGGTTGTGAATATTTTCGGAAGTGATGTGCCAGATGGGGGATGAAAAAAATGCCGATTACAAAGGAATATGTTGACAGATTAAAACTAAAGCCTTATGAATCTATAGCAGTTAGAGAGGGGGAAAGAACTTACCTTGGCCATTATATGATGCATTCTGATAGTCATATTCATGTATTTTATGATGCAGTTCCTGATGAACACGTTTCTCATGTAGGGGCTCCTTATACACATAGATTAAATGAAATCGATGACGTCTATCCTGTAATAAAAGATGTAAGAAGAACTGAGGCAGCATTAGTTTGGCCAGAATTAGGTGATTAAAAATGCCGCACAGATCAAGCGTTGCACAGCCGTGGAGGATGCAGGCAAGCAGGTACAGGCTTGCGGGCAATGAGTGTGTGATCTGCAAGAATGTGGATTTCCCTCCCAGAAGGATTTGCAGTAAGTGTGGGGGGCATGATTTGGTGGAAAAGCAGCTGGCAGGAGAAGGGATAATAGAAACGTTTACGATTCTGCACACTGCGCCGGAGGGGTTTGAGGGGACAACGCCTTATGCTATCGGGCTCATAAGACTGAAAGAGGGGCCTGTTATCACTGCGCGGCTTGTTGGAGATTTTGAGAAGATTGGGATTGGGAAGAGTGTAAAGGCTGTTTTCAGAAAAGTTTATGAGCATGGTGAAGGCGGGCTTATACACTACGGATTCAAATTTGAGATTGTTGAATAACGGTGAAAACTTATAGAAGTGGTCCAAGCAAATGCTGAAATCCTTCTGGCAAGCGGTGTTTGTACTGTTTCAGCACATGTAAACCGACTCCACTAATGCCTACAACTACATTATAACCACTTCCATCATCTAAACTAGCTTCTAAACATAAACCACATCCGCCTGCGCAGTAGATTCCACCTTCATTAGGGTCGCTAAGGGCTCTTCTCATTTCATCAAATCTATAAGACGGCGACAGAGCAGCTTCCCATGGAAAATCGTTTGGTGTACATAAGTTTGCACATGCTCTATCATCGTATGCAACAAAAAAATAAACCTTATCTATTCCAGCTTTCGTTAATGCTAATCTTGCTTTATCTGTTTTTATACTTTTTACTGGAATAAACCCTTCAGGCTCTGCAAGAGCCATTTCTGCGATATGCCAGCTCATTCTTACAACTTGATAATTAGTTTTATAAAGCCATGTTTAACAAAAATACTTAACTCCAACTAAAACCAAGAAACCCTGCAAATTTTATGGAAACCAGACACCTTGATTTCTTGTGGAGGATGTTATTTGTGTTGGTTGCTTGTGGGCTTTCACGAAAAACGGACAACCTTCCTTTCTTATAACGATGTTATTTGAGGTATATTTATATGGCAGGTTGCAGGAGAAAGGAAGGGGTGTTGGCGATTTTTGAACATATATGTTAAGAAACCTTGGTTTCTGATAGAGATAAGTTTATATATGCTGGAAGAGAAATAGGGGTGTTAGTGTTTTTATTTTTGTTGAACATTTTCATACAGGTGTGGGTGTGGAATGGAATCAGTGACTACTACAACGGCAAATAACACATCACATATAGCACCGAGCATATCAGCTAATATCTTTTCTCAATACATACAGAACGAAGGCGTATTCAAGGATAAAAAATTCCTTTCCTCTTCATTTATTCCACAAACAATACCACACAGGGAACAGGAAATACAGCACATAAGTTCTATGCTTGCCCCTGTCCTGAAAGGATACAACCCCAACAATGTCTTCATATACGGGACATGTGGAACAGGGAAAACAATCTGCACAAAATTTGTTCTTGGCCAGCTTGCGGATATCTCCAAAAACAAGGTCACAACACTTTATGTAAATTGCAAGATGAAAAAGGTTGCTGATACAGAGTACCGGCTGTTTGCACAGATGCTTAAAGACCTGAATGAATTTGTGCCGGACACAGGGCTGCCCACCGACGTACTTTACAGGAAGTTCTTTGCCAGGATAGAAGAAAGAAAGATGCCTGTAATCATAGTCCTGGATGAGATAGACGTGCTGCTGAAAAAAGTAGGAGACGAGTTTCTTTATAACCTCACACGCATTAACACAGAGCTGGTAAGGTCGCATGTCACTGTCATAGGCATAACAAACGACCTTGCGTGCAGGGATCGGTTAGATGCGCGGGTAAAGTCATCACTGTCAGAAGAAGAGATCATGTTCAAGCCGTACAATGCTGTGCAGTTAAAAGATATTCTTGGATTTAGGGCCACGATGGGATTCAGGGAAGGCGCTATTGAAGACGGAGCTCTGAGCAAGTGCGCGGCGCTTGCTGCGCAGGAACATGGAGATGCGCGCAGGGCTTTGGATCTGATGCGAGTGGCTGGAGAGGTAGCAGACCGTCTTGGTGAAAGGGTGGTCACAGAAAAGCATGTAGACATGGCAGAACAGAAGATAAGTTTAGACCGTATTACTGAGGCTGTGCGCATACAACCTAAACAATCACAGGCTGTCCTGTACTCTGCCCTGTTGCTGGAAAAAAGGAATAAATCACAGAAGAAGTGGACTGACTCACGTCTGCTTACGGGCGATGTTTATAATTCCTACAAAACTGTATGCGAGAAAGGCGGCATGAAAGCGCTGACACAGAGAAGGGTGAGCGATCTCATAAGCGAGCTGGACATGCTTGGCATAATAAATGCAAGGATTATTTCAAAAGGCAGACACGGCAGGACGCGGGAGATATCACTGGACATGGCAGAAACCACACTAGAGAAGGTTGAGAAACTCCTCATGGACAGGTTTGAATGATGATCCTGCTGGGAAAGAAATAAGAGTTTTTCCCAAACTTTACAAAAATAAGGCGACATTTTCATGGCAAACGCGGGGGCGGTGGAGATATTTTTCAAAAAAGGCAGGCTCCTTACCCCTGAGGCCCTTCGCTACCTGGAAAACAAGAATGCCGAGAACTTTTTATCAGAGAGCTCTGATCTTGTTGTGGATGTAGAAGACCTGCTTGCCAGGGAAGACAAGATACACATAATCAGAAACATAACAGGGAAAAAGAGCGAGGTCACCACAGCTGATATTGTTCGCTTTTACAATTCCAAATACGAGAAAATGAAAAACATAATTCTCTCACGCATGCAGAAGAATTTTATCTCGATAAACAAATTAGATACCCAGAGGAGCGAGGTTTGTGTCATCGGCATAGTCAGAGACATTAAGGGCAACGAAGGGAAGAAGAATATAGAGCTGGAAGATTCAACAGGGTCTGTAACAGTTGTGTTTGAGCCCAACCTTATAGAAGACCTGGAACTGGATGATGTTGTTGCTGTACAGGGCATAGCTGCTGGGAAGGTTATGTTCGGCAAAAAAATACTATTTCCAGATGTTCCGCTACGGCAGCCGACAAAAGGCAGTGGGAAGGCATGCTTTATCTCTGACCTGCATTTAGATGAGGCACCAAAGCAGGATCTGGAAAAATTTCTGCGCTGGCTTGAGGGGCAGGATACAAGATACCTTTTCGTAGTCGGCGATATCGGCGACATCAATATTTTTGAATACCTGGTTGATGCTTACTGCAGAGATAAAAAGGTATTCGTAGCGATGGGCAAAGACGCAGAGGAGATGCCTGGCTTTCCATCAGAGCTCAAATCAAAAAATGTAATCGCTCTCAGTAACCCCGCACTGGTTGAAATAAATGGCATCAAAATCCTGGTTATAAACAATTTTGACATCAAAATGTTGAGGAAAAGGCACCTCGGCAACATAAAACCCATACTTGAAGAAGACTTCATGGCACTAGAAGAACTGCCTGATATTGTGCATTGCGGGCACAGCCATGAGGCGAGCATAAATAATTACAAATCCACGACAATAATTAATGCCGGCTCTTTACTCACAAATTTCAGACCGGTAATAGTGGACTTTGCCACGCGTGAATGCATGCAGGTCGATGTTGCAGGTTTGTAGATTTATAGTGATTTGCGCAGCAAATAAATGAGGGTGATTATATGAAAATGCAGATAGTTGATGTGGATTATTTTTTAAACACAAACAAGCCAGTTGTGAGAATTTTTGGCAGGTCGCAGAATGGCAATGCTGTCTGCATCCTGTACGACCAACTGCTTCCCTATTTTTATGTCAAATGTTCTGAAGAGCAGGCTGAAAGAATTAAGGGAATAAAAGAGGTGCGCAGCGTAGAAGACGCAGAGATGTACATACCAATAGGATATCAAGAAAAAAAGACCCTCCTCAAGAAAATCATTTTACTAAACCCGCAGGATGTGCCAGAAACACGGGACAGAATATCTGCTCTTGGTATCAGAGAGGTGTTTGAGGCGGACATCATGTTTAAATACAGATTTATGATTGACCATGGTCTTTTTGGCATGCAGTGGATAGATGCAGAATGCACAAAAGCCAACACAAAAGTTGCAAAGGTGCCGGCTTACTGTGCAACCACAATAAAACCAGTAGAACAAACAGGCAACGCAGAACTTAGAATACTCTCTTTTGACATAGAATGCGTTTCAGATGATATCAAGAGAGCGCCTGACGCAAAGAAAGACCCTATAGTCATGATATCCATGGCATTCCACCCTGCGTACAAAGGCAAGAAAAATATTGTTTTTGTGGCCAAGCACGTTCTAGGAGAAAATACCAAGGGATTTGGTTCAGAAAAGAATATGCTAGAAGAATTTGTAAAGCTTATTGATGACTACGACCCTGATATAATCACAGGTTATAATATCAACAATTTTGACTTGCCTTATTTAATGGAGAGGCTTAAGCACAATAAAATTCCCCTCAACATAGGACGATCGGACAAGCCTATGTTCGGCAGGACAACGGGCATGACTACAGAGTTCGTAAT
This sequence comes from Candidatus Aenigmatarchaeota archaeon, assembly GCA_016202875.1. Classification (GTDB taxonomy): domain Archaea; phylum Aenigmatarchaeota; class Aenigmatarchaeia; order GW2011-AR5; family GW2011-AR5; genus JACQNX01. Next base: position 24,941 of record JACQNX010000047.1, read on the forward strand.
ACCTGGCAGGGTTGTTTTTGATCCTTACCAGATATTAAAGCGCGACCCATGGCTGAAATTCCAGCGCTATGACCTCAACACAGTGGCAAAGAAAATGCTGAATGAAGAGAAACACAATGTTGAATACAGCGAGATGGCAGCTCTTTGGGCGGGTTCGCGAGAAGGGCTGAGCAGATTTATAGAGTACGCACGAAAGGACGCTGACCTTTCATTAAGGCTGGTTGTAGAGAAAGGCCTGATGGACAAGTTCTACGAACTTTCAAAGATTTCTGGCGTTCTCCTGCAGGATGTTTTCGGAGGACAGACACGTCGGGTGGACACCATGATACTGCATGAATTCAAGAAAATGGACTTTGTCATGCCGCTCAATCCCTCAAAATCAGACCTTATCAGAAGAGCAAAGGAGCGCGATAAAGAAGGGCTCAAGGGCGCAATAGTCATGGAGCCTAAAAAAGGACTGCACGCAGACGGCTGTGTCATTGTTCTGGATTTCAAGAGCTTGTACCCTTCGATAATGAGAACGTACAACATATCACCCGATACTTTATTACAGCAGGGCAATGCACCACATGAGACATCGCCAACAGGGGCAAAATTTGTAGCTGCAGGAATACAGCAGGGCATTTTGCCTTCTCTGCTAACACAGCTTATAGAAACACGAAGCAAGATTAAAAAAGAAATGAAGGCCGCATCCGGCGAGAAGAAGAGGATTCTTAATGCAAAACAGCTCGCAATAAAGGACATGTCGAACAGCGTGCATGCAAGCACAGATATAGTTGTTCAGGAACCTACAGGCAACTTGCACGTGTGTGAGATAGAAACGCTTTTCAACGAACTGGTGAAGGAGCACCCTGTAAAAAAAATCGGAGATACAGAGGTAATAGAACTTGACAGATGGCAGACATTAAGCGTAGATGGCAATAAATCATGCTTCAAACCTATGTACGCTATATCAAGGCATAAGCATGCGGGCGAATTGACAAGGATCAAGACAGCAATGAGCGAAGTTATGATTACAGATGACCACAGCATCATGGCTATGGCAGGGAGGCAATCAAACAGACAAAGAGAAAGCCAGTTTGATGGGCTTGTGGAAAAAGGCGGCAAGGAGGTTTCTGAAGAAGATATCATAGCTCAAGTCAGAAAAGTCTGTCTGCCGGAAAACGACGTTACATTTAACTGGCTTGAATTTTTAAAGACTTTACCAGAAGAAGAAATTTTAGATATATGTTTGTATATCCCTAAAAGCCTGCAGCTGAATAAAAAAGGCTGGCTCAAAAACAGAGTAAAGATGCTTTCTGCATTCAATGGACCGGCAGATTCAGCAACTTTGCAGACGATTGTTGAACGACGTATACTGAGAAGCTCGGAGGGTGTTTTGATAAATAGAACAGGCTTAACAACAGTCGGCAATTGTGGCATTGTACCTGTATATGAGCCCACAGAAGACGGAGAGGCGCTGATCGATTTCTACGAAGATTTTACATATGCCAAGGAAGAACCACTGTATTACACACTTCCGATTACAGCTGCACAGAAACTGCCCAAATTTATTGAGCGGCATTCATTCGTGGCTGTCGGCGGAGCGCATCAAGGCCGCAGAAAGGTTCCTATTCACCTGCCTGTTACGGACGAACTTGCAGAACTTATAGGATGGTTTGTAGCAGAGGGCAGTACGTACAAGCGGGGTAATTCTTTCAGGTCAACAATATCCAATACAAATAAAAGCCATATCAGACGTATAACGTACCTGATCAAAAAATGTTTTGGTTACGACGCACGTATATTTAATAAAGATATAACAATGAACACAAAGCTGTTATATCTGTTCTTCAGGCATCTGTGCGGCTCATCCTCTTATATGAAACAGGTACCGGATTTTATACTTAATTCCAACACGAAGATCCGCGAAGCATTTATGAAAGGTTACTATAGCGGCGATGGCAATGTAAAAGTGCACCGTATTAATACAGTGAGTAAAACTCTGGCTGCACAGTTGAACGTCATGCTAAAAGAGTTCGGTGGCGTGCAGTATAATTATTTTGACGGGCTATACCGCATATCAAGAAGACAGACTTCACACGGGAACAAAATAGTTTCCGGCGATCTTTTCGGGCAGAGGCCAAAGATATCACGATGCGCGTCTTCTGAATACGTGTACGACCTTTCTGTCCGCGATACAGAAATGTTCGTAACTGCACAGGGCACAGTCTTGCACAATTCATTCTACGGATATTGTGGGTACACACGTGCGCGACTATACAACATAGATGTCGCTGCTTCTATCACTGCGTATGGAAGAGAGAATTTGCAGAAAACGAAGAAACTCATAGAAGAAAACTTTGATGTAGAGGTTATTTATGCGGACACAGATTCCGCATTTCTCAAAACAAAGACAATAAACTTAGATGAGGCAAAAAAAATAGGCGAAGGTATAGCCCGGTTTGTCACAGATAATCTGCCAGGCTATTTGGAACTGCAGTTTGAAAAAATATACAGGACGTTTATCATCCTTACAAAGAAAAGATATGCAGGGCTCAAGTACGAACTTGCAGGCGATACATGGACCAATGAAATAGAGATGCGTGGCATAGAGACTGTGAGAAGAGACTGGTGCCCGCTGGTTTCGCAGGTGATGCTAGATGTTCTGGACATTCTGCTTAAAGAAGGGGATTTGCAAAAAGCCATCGATGTTGTCAAAGATGTATTAGAAAAACTCCGCCATAACCAGATAGACTTGGACAGGCTTACAATAATAAAAGGCATTACAAAACATGTTGACAGCTATGAGGGACTGCTGCCACACATTGAACTGGCAAGAAAAATGACCATGAGAAACCCTCAGGCAGCACCAAGAATAGGAGACAGAATAGGATTTGTTATTATAAGGGGCAACCAACTGCTCTCAAAACGAGCTGAGGATCCGGAATATGTCAAGAAAAATAACATAGAAATTGATTCTGATTATTATATTCATAACCAGTTGCTGCCACCACTGGAAAGGATATTCACGTCGGTTGGCGTGGAGAAGAGCGAGATACTGGGCAGCGGCAGGCAAGTCAGCCTCGGAGATGTTATGAACGGCACAAAACGAAAAATGAAACATGACATAGACGTTCGGTATGACCATGCAGACAGCACAGATAAAAAAGAACAGCCGCTGCAGGGCTGGGAAGCGTTTGTGTGCAAAAAATGTGCCAAGAGTTTCAGGTCAATCCCGCTTCAAGGATCATGTGAATGCGGCGGCGAAATACTAATGAGCTATCATGGATCTGTGAGCAACAGGGCTGTTATTAACCAGTGAATAGGCAACCTGTATCGTGTTATTGTTGGTGTCAGTCCCTCTATGGCACTACGTACAAGATCAGCAAATCTTAAATACAAGAGCGAATAATGAAAATGTATGGCCAACAGGCACATCAAAGTTATCAACGGAAGAAAATATTACTATGAATCCATAAGAAAAGGGAAAAAAGTAACCAGCAGATACCTGGGGCCAGTGGGCGAGAGGAAAAGAAAGCTAAGAGAGGCACAGCAGCCGCAGGAACTAGTTCTTGAGGAACAAGAAATAAGGCCAGAAGAAAATTATATTGGATGAGGTTGGTGTGTTACCAATTAGCAGCTTCTAGAGGAAGTGCATTTTTAAGCTGATCTTGATATTCCAACAATTTCTTTGGGCGTTAGTTTTAAAAGGGTTGTGCGCCAAACGAATGCATAAAATACTGTAAAGAGGTGCAAAACATGGCAGAACTTCTTGTGGTAAGAAGCAAAGTAAGGGAACTTGCAAAGAAAAAGAAAATGAACATGGGTGCTGATGCTGCTGACGCACTGAGCAAAGAAGTTGCCCGTCTTGTAGAGAGGGCATCAGAAAGGGCCAAGGCGAACAGAAGGTCAACGATCAAGGGCAGAGACGTGTGAACTACTTTTTCAAAACGGATAGTAAAAAATTATGGTTGGCACCAGCAGGACAGCCATCATAACAGACATTTTTATTTTTGAAAGATACGCAAAAATACCCAGGCTTGCACAAACCGCAAAAAGAAGCAGGCCGTAGACGCCTGTGAACACAATGACCATTGCAAACACAGCAATGAAGACTATTTTAGACACTATGACGTAATTTATCTTTTCGATAATATGCAAAAACACCTTTGCCAGCCTTAATGCGGCGAGCGCCGAAACAGCGCCTGCAAATAAGGCGACGAAAAGCACCAGGAACACGTCTGGGAGAGAGAGCGAAAGGAAATTATCTATTATCACCGCCGCCCCGCTCCTTGTCTTGCCTATAAGCCATAATGAAATAACAGAGATTATTATATTTGATGTTGCCAGGGCGCCCAATGTGAGCAGGAAAGATTTTTCATTCTTATCAACTGTTGCCAGGGACGCCACCTGACTGGTGCCAACACCGGGCAGAAGACCGGAAAATATACCGCCCAATGAACCGAATATCACAGAACGCTTTATCAAACGCCTGGAGATGTATTCTTCAGGCTTCTGCTTTCCTATGATGATGCCCCTCTTCCTGAACTGCATGGCAAGCACGCTCGCGCCAAACATACCAGACAGCACGGGGAACAGCATTACTGTGCTGTCAAGCGGCAGGCGCTGCAGGGACAAGCCTATTACACCGGCGAAAAGAAAACACACACCTGACAGCAATTTTTTGGCCCCCTCTTCTGTAAGTATCATGTAGAGAGAAATACCCAAAAGCAGGAAAAACAGTGCTGGCTGCAGGAAGCCGTAGATAAGGGGAAAGACGATAATAATTACAGGAAACAGCACCGCAAGCACGGCAACAGCGAGCAGACCTCCTGTAACAGCGAGCTTCACTGCCTGATAGCCGCGGCCTTCGAGCAGCATCCTATGGCCCGGGTTGACAGATAGCTCTGTGCCTTCTTCAGGCGCGCCGAAGAGAATAGAAGGAAGGAAATCTACAATCGCATTGGACACGGCCATAGCAACGACAAAGCAGATCAGATTCTGGGGCGCTGCAGATACGGAAAACAGCAGCGGCGTAAGAAGTATGAGGAAATTCGGATGCAGCCCAGGCACTAAACCGAACACTATGCCAACAAAAATTCCCAATAAAGCAAAAAGCAAGAACTCTAACATAAAAAATCTTTAAATCCGAAGGTAATAAAATGATAGCATGTTTGGCAAAGATCCGAAAAAAATTGAGCAGATGATGAAGAAGCTCAACATCAACACGAGAGAGCTGGATGCGAGCGAAGTCACAATCAGGACAGACTCAGGAGACATAATCATCGAAGCGCCGGAAATAATGATCATGACAATGGGCGGCCGCGACGTGTACCAGATAACAGGCCAAGTGAGGAAAGGCCCGAAAGAAGAGGATGTCAGGACAGTGATGGAGCACACAGGAAAGGACAGGACAGCAGTCGAGAAGAAGCTGGAAGAGCTGAACAACAATCTTGCAAAGGCGATAATGGAACTGAAGAAGGAGTAATAGAAAGCAGGTGTTACAATGAAAGACGTTTTGCGAAATAAGATGCTTGCAATTGCGTTGCTGCTGATAGGCATAATTTTCATCGTCGAAGCTTCTGCTGTCATGTACGTGCTGGGGCTGCTCCCACCCTTTATTTTGCAATCAAACCCACAAGTTGCGCAATTCGTGTCCGTCGGGTGGGGCTATGGGATGCTGAAACTTCTTGTCGGGCTTATAGCTGCTGTGTCTGCTGGGGCAATTATTTTTTCACGCTAGATAGGTTTTTATTGATTTCCCAGAAAAGATAATGCATGGAACTATTCTAAATATACTTCATTCTGAGAGCGTAGGGAGACTGGTATTATGTGCGGAATTATAGGAATTTACAATTTCACCGGTGAGAATATCGTAAAAACGGCGGCAATAGGGCTGCTAGGCGTACAAAATCGCGGGCACGAAGGAGCAGGTTTAGCCTTTTTTGATGATCATGCGTTCAGGTCTTTTAAAGAATTCGGCTATGCGCACGAATTGTTTAAGGACAAGGAACTTTATAATGGCAACATAAATCTGAAAGATGTTGTCGGTGCAACTAGATATTCAACCCAAGGCGGTACTGATAAAAACAATTTACAGCCACATACTGTTAGAAATATTGTCCTTGTTCATAACGGCAATCTTATTAATACACATGAATTAAGGCCGCGATATGATAAGCGATTTGGTGGCGAATACGATCTGCAAGGCACAACAGATTCCGAGCTTCTTGCCGCTATTTTTGCTGATTCAACAGACCTCATAGAAGGCGCGGAGAAGTGCGCGCGTGAGGCACTGGGCGGTTACAGTATTATTGTGATGAATGATCGAGGCGAAATGCTCCTTGCAAAAGATCCACAAGGATTTTGGCCTTTAGTTTATGGTAAACACAATGGAACATTTTACGCAGCTTCTGAAACGAGCACACTGCAGACATGGGGCTTTCGCAATGCTGAAATACATCACATCCAGCAGGGCGAATATGTCTTTTTGGATTCTAAAGCGCCTTTGGATGCAGAACAAATAAAAACCAATAGAGTTGGCGTAGTCAGAGAAAGCACGCCATGCTATTTCAATGATATCTATTTCGGCAGGCCGTCATCAGTCAATGGGTCTAAGAGCAATCACTTTATAAGAAAAGAATTAGGAAGGATACATGCAAGACGTGACAGAGAAGAAGGCATTCGGGCTGATGCAGTTGTTCCAATAATGCATTCCGGGCTTTCTTATGCTGTAGGCTATGCACAGGAATCCGGATATCCACTAGATACTCTGCTAGACATCAATCACTCAATAGGGCGTATATACATCTCGCCTGACGGAAAGGGAGAAGACAGTTACTTAGGCTTAACCCTGACACGAGACGAATTAACGAGAATCAAGCATGTGCCCATGGAACCAGAGCTTGGAGGAAAACGAATCGTGCTGACAGACGATTCAATAATAAGAAGTGTCGCATGTAACGCATTGGTGGAAGAGTTATTCAATGCAGGAGTTGCTGAAATTCACCTAAGGATAGGCTCCCCGCCTATACGATACCCATGTGCTTATGGTCAAGATTTTTCTACTAGAAGAGAACTGGCAGCTGCCAGCGCAGAAAAAGAAATTGGTTCAGGGGAGCAAGGTCTTATAGAAGAATACCTAGCTAATGCACTGCACGTAACAAGTTTGCGTTACAGCACTATTGAAGATTTAAAAAAGACTGCAGGGCGTGGCATTTGCACAGCATGTTTAGATGGAAGTTATAAACCGGAATTGCCAGACACAGCCCAATTCAGAAATGCGCTGGCACTATGATACTTCTACTTCTTCAAAAACTTCTCCACGATCACGCTGAATGCCGGCCTTGCGATCAGCACGCCGACGAGTACGCCGATCATAGTCACTATCGCAAAGCCGCGGAGCAAACCGAAACCAAAGATTGTCAACGGTATCATGACAGCTATCATAGTCCCTGCAGAGCCGAATATAATAAAGAAAGCGCGCTTGAATCTTTCCTTCAATGTTTCAACGTGCGCTTCGCCGCCACGGAGGGCCTGGTCTATTATAATGATCTGCGAATTCACACCAGTGCCTACTGTGGCGATAATGGCAGCAATGGCTGCCAGGTCTATTGTCCAGCCAATGGCTGTGGCCAAGCCTAAAATAATCAACACTTCACTTAAGAACGTAGCTACCATTGGAATTACAAGGCGCAGCCGCCTGTAGCGCAACAGCACTATGACAACTACGCCTATTACTGCACCCAAACCCGCGAGCAACGCGCTCTTTATGAAGCCGACACCAAGCGTAGGGGATATTGTGTCTATGCTCAAGACTTCTATCGCCGTTGGCAAGGCGCCGGAGCGCAGGATTGCCTGCAATCTTGCTCTTTCACGCGCCGCTTCCTGAAAAGAGTCTGCACCACCTGAAATGCTTATTTCTGTTTCAGCACGTCCTTTTAGTGTGGAGGCGATGTTAAGCGTGTCAATGATTTCACCATCGAGATAGAGCGATATCTGCGCGTCCAGATAGTTCCCGAGAGATGCTGCGTTTTTCGTGACTTTTGCAAAACGCTCTGCGCTCTCTGGGCTTATCTGTATCCCGAATGACCACTGGAAACCATTGCCCAAGTTTTCTATGCGCGAGCGCTGTGGATCAAAGAATACTGTCCTGATGTCAGAACCGGAAAATATAATGGCTGTAAGATTTGCCCTGCTGCCACTACGGTTGTTGTAGACAAATTCTATGTGATCAATAACAAAGGAATCTCCAGGCTTTACCGTTTTATTCCCGATAGTCGCAACAGAGTCTGAAAATGTTATATTGTACTTCTTATCAAGATTGAGAGACGAAGCAGCAAATGTTATTTTTCCTTCGAACTTCCCCTGGGTCTGCAACAAGTCAACAAGCTCCTGCTTATTGCCGCCAGCAATACTGATCTCAATAAAATTTTCCTTGTTTACACTCACAGTGCGAAATGCGGCTTCCCGCAGACCGAAGACATTTATCCTTGTCTGCAGAGTGGACTTGACCTGTTCTGCGACCTCAGGACTGCTGTCATTCAGTTTTATCAATGCACGGACTCCGCCTTTTATATCAAGCCCAAAACGGAGATTGGTTGGCTGGACTTCTTCGATATCAATGCCCAGCGTGCCGTTTGCCCTTACGAATATGGCGCCTTTGTCTGTTTTAAGCTTCACAATGCCGGAATAAGTTTTGTCAACAAACTGCGGTGTAAACTTTTCGCCGTTAACCTCATAAACAACTATGCCGACTTTCAGCTGTTCTGGCGCATCTTTGCCGATAAAGGAAATTCTATAGCCAGCGGGATTCAGGTTGGGCCCTATAAGCACAATAGCTATGACAATGAACAGGAGCCACAACAGCACTTTGTAGTTTTTCAGGATCATCTGTTTTTCCTCTCCATGTACAGCCGCAGAATTCCTGCATTGGTAAACCATGTTGCAAATACATCAACAATTAAGCCAATAATAAGCACCAGTGCGATCCGCTCAAGCACAAAAGAACCGGCGATAAAATACAGTGCAACCAATGCAGCCAGTGTGGTAGCAGTCATGACAAGACCGGTTTTCATGCCATTTGTAATCCTTTCAAACATCTGCAATTCGCGGGAACGCAGCATGTTAGTTGTCAGCAGAATGTCTGTGTCTACAGAATACCCAATCAATGTCAACAGGGCGGCGATAACGGGAAGCGAGAGCTCTATATGCAGCACGTTCATGATACCAAGTGTTATGCCGATGTCTACAATCACAGAAAGAATGACAATGCCTGACGGCACGGGAGAACGAAATATTGCAAAGACCACAATAGCCATGAGAATAAATGCCACTACGAACGCCAGTACTGCTTGCTGGAAAAATATTGCACCAAGAACAGGGCCGATAGTGCGCACAGTAGGTTCGCCTTCAAAATTGACGATTGTTTTAAGCGTTTCAATTGCCTGGGTTTCATTTGCACTATAAGGCAGACTAATCTGAAGCGTTTTTGTAATGCCTGATATTAGCTGGACCTTTGCACCAGGAATTGCATTTTCTAGTGCCTGAATATCAGCATCCCTGACAGTTACACTGATCTGCTTGCCGCCTGTGAGTTCAACGTCCCTTTCCAGGATAAAGCCTGTTGTCAGTGCTGTGTTGGCCAAGACCATAATGGATATCACTAAAGCAATCAGCGGCAGCCACATGAGCTTTTTCTGGTGCTTATCAACAATTCCAAATATCGAGAGCATTTTTGGTCACATTAAAGAACTCTTATCAATTATTTAAGTTTAAAACAGTTTTAATTCTAATGCATGATGTTATTTTTGTAGGCGGTGGCGTTGCCGGCTGCTACACAGCAAGCCTGCTTCCAAAGCATTTGGACACGCTGGTGCTGGAAAAGAACAAAAAAATCCAGCTAAAAGACAGTGGAATCGTTTCTACACATTTTGATTCTTTTATCCAAGAGCCCAGACTCATTAAAAACCGCGTGGATGAGATAGAATGCATATCACCTTCAGGGAAAGTGTTCTCGCTGAAGCGCGAAGACCCTTTTATTTACATTCTAAAAAGGAAGAAATTTTCCCGTTATCTGAGACAGAAAGCAAAAGAACGCAGCACCTTTAAGTGCGAGAATGTCCTAGAAGTTATCCAGAGGAAAGACTGCGTTACTGTGAGAACAAACGAAGGCGAATATGACGCAAGAATAGTTGTAGGGTGCGATGGTGCGAACTCTCTGGTGCGCAGGGGCATGGGCATCAAGCCACCTGTTTTGTCTGTAGGCATGATGGTAAAGACAAAAGAGAAGATGGCTGAAAAAATACAGGTGTTCTTTAATAAATATTATTCTCCAGACTATTTTGCATGGATCATCCCACAAAACCATGAGTACGGGCTCATGACAGCCATACGTCCAAGGGAATACATAAATTATTTTGCTGCCAGCCAGCACCTGCCTGAAGGAAAAATGTATGCCTATCTTGTTCCAATGGGCATAACAAGAAGCTATGGCAACAGGACTTTATTAGTAGGGGACGCGTGCGGGCAAAACAAGCCACTGACGGGGGGCGGCATCATGTTCTCGCTCACTGCTGCGCATATTGCTGCAGAGATAATAAAAGATGCATTTCAGACAAAAACATTTTCTGCCGCCTTTCTCTGCCATTATGAAAGAATGTGGAAGTCACAGTTGCAGAAAGAAATAAACAGGCAAAAAATTGTAAGAAAAATATACAGGAAACTCACAAACAATGACGTAGACAAGCTGTTTGATGACTTTGGCGCGCATATAGAGACGCTGACAGGGTTTGATTATGACAGATTCAGTCTTTCTTCGAGCAACTTGCCGAGGTTGAAACTCTTTAAGTTTGCTATTTCACATGCACGGCATTTACTTTGAAACTTCTCTACGAATGACAATCTTATAAAGATTTAACATGAATCTCAAATGATGATGAATTTTTCTACTATGCTGAAAAAATACTGGCCTACAATTATTATCCTTGCAATAGTAGTGCTCGGGCTTTATGTAAGGATTTTTGACTATAAATTCCCTTACCTGCGCAACATAGACTCGTATGCATTCACAAGGCAGATTGAGGATGTTGCCAACAATGGTTACTTGCCGCAGCACGATGACCTTTCTCTTGCGCCGGCAGGACAGGACAGGCCTCTGGGCAGAGACCTCTATGTTTACATAATGGCATATGGATTCAGTTTTGTGAGGTTCTTCAGTCCTGGCTACACACTGTTTCAATTCCTGATATGGGCGCCTGCGCTCATGGCGGCGCTCATGGCCATACCTATGTACTATATAGGCAAAATACTCTATGACAGGCGGGCTGGGATACTGGCTGCGTTTTTTATTGTATTTGACATATCAATACTTTCCAGGACACTTGGCGGAGACCCTGACAATGACACATCTGTCCTCCTGTTCCCTCTAATAGCTATTGCCTTATTCTTGCTTGCATACAAATACACCAATGAAAAAGGCTTCACAAAAAAAGGCATTCTTTATACAATTCTGGCTGGAATAGGACTTGTGGCATGGGGCTATATATGGAGTGGCTTCTGGTTTGTGATATGGCTCATAGCAGGATTTCTTATTGTCAAGATAATCATGAAGCTAGTTAAGAGCAGAAACATAACAGGGATAAAAGAGATGAAGCGGCCCATATTTGTATTCATTGCGATGATTGTAATATTCTTTGTACTCACTGTGCCGTTTTTGGGGCCGAGGGTCATTACAGAAACAGTGCAGGGGCCGTTCTCTTTCGGCGATATTAAAAGCGAAGAGAACAGAGAATTCCCCAATGTTTACGTTTCTGTGGCTGAGCTACAGACAGGTGGAGGAGTACGCGAGATTGTCCAGAGAACAAACATATACCTATTTGTTTTCATGATCTTTTCATTGGTATATCTGGCTGTTTCAGCACTTATGAAAAGGAAAGAGCATATTGATACTTTTATACTTCTGCTGATATGGTTTGTGGGACCACTGATTGCAACTGGTATAGGCATCAGGTTCGCTATTTTGTTTTCAGCACCCATTGCTATAGGGTCAGCGATATTGGTTTCCAAAATATTCAGAATAATTGACGGCGAAGGAGTTGCAGAATAAATGGTTAATAAATATCTGGGAAGCGCTATTGGCAGTATCGTTATTATGACAGCAGTTTTCCTTATACATACTGTTTTATCGTTTCCATTAAATTATACAATAGGCTTTGCAGCGGCGTTTCTGGTTTATATTCTGGCTTTTTTCTTTGTCACCAAGAAAAAAAGTTTCACAGAGAAAAATTTCACAGACATAACATTCCTGCACCTCACTGGTGTGGCAATTCTGCTCGCATTTGCCTTCTTTAACATGACATTTCTATTTGTAGTACTTATTGTACTTTCAATAGCATTCGTCGTAATGAAGGCGTTTTCTATCAGGGATCTTCTAAAGACACTGTTCATGTTTATCGTTGTCTTTATAGCAGCGACAACATCTTTCCAACCTGCTGTTGCAATATCATCTGGCCAGGGGACAGTGCTCAGCGACAACTGGTGGAACTCGCTGAACTGGATAAGGAACAACACAGATACATGCGCTGTGGTGGCCACATACTGGGATCCTGGACATTTCATTACAGGCATTGCCAAAAGGGCTGTTGTCTTTGATGGTGCGTCACAGAATGCGCTCTGGAATA
>JACQNX010000058.1 GCA_016202875.1 Candidatus Aenigmatarchaeota archaeon
GCTCCCATTTTTAATCACCAATCTGATTTCCATACAGTTGTCTGAAAAACCTTTGTGTCGTGCCTGGGGGAAGATTATAAGTCTCAGCCGCTCTTCTGAAACCATGATCTGCTCCCTGGCAGATATATTCAACAAGTTCCATCGGAGGCGCGCTAATGCCTGCCTGCATAATGTAAGCTATGCACAACTCAACAGCCGCCCCGAATAATTTTGCATCGCCTGCTTCTGCGTATTTTTTAAGCGAGGCTATGTCTGGTTCGTGTATCATATTCATCATTTCTTCGCTTCTGGAGCGGGCTTCGCTGCTCTGGCTGGCATCGCCTTCTTCTTCATGACGCCCACTGTCTTCTGTGTCCGGAACGTTGACCTTGTCCTTTGCCCTCTGACAGGCTGGCCCATCTCATGCCTTATCCCTTTGTAAGAGCGCATTTTCTTCATGAGATTGATATCTTCCCTGCGCCTGAGGTCAAGGTTCGCCATTGTTAAATGCAGGTCTTGCCCTGTTTCAGGGTCCTTTTTCCTGTTGAGCATCCATCCAGGTAGCTTGGGTTCTTTGATGAATGCTTCTATAGTTTTCAGTTCCTGTTCGCTCATTGTGCCTATTTTTTTGCGGCCATCTACATTCATAGTTGTGCAGACAGCCTTGGAAAACATGAAGCTGATGCCTTTTATCCTGCGCAATGCCCTTTCCAGAGGCAGACCGCCGTCTATATCCGTGGCAAGCAGGCGGACAATTCTCTTTCCCTGAGCTTCCTTTTTAGGTTCCATTTGCTGAGATGGTTGCATAGGTTGAGCCATAGTTCATCATGTTATTTCTCTTATTTTTGCAGCGCAGAAGTTTGTTAATTTGTTTCCAGCTTCCGCAACAACATTACCAAGGTTCATCGGAGCAATTAGTGGCATTCCACAAATGCGTATGAAATGCGAAGCATTCCCGCAATCAATCCCCTAGCCTTGTAGTATCAATAAGCTTATAGTGAGTGTTTTTAATGTTATCTGTTATTGAATTTTATATGATGCTGAGCGTTTCTGTCGGAAAAGAGGTGGAATATAAGGCTTTGCTCCATACACTTGCTCAGGCAGCAGAAAAAATTGGATACAAATCTATCACTAGAGAAGTTACTGGAACAAAATATTCAGCAGGGGATATACCATCAGAAGCTACGTATTGTACCACAGTTGAATTAAAAGGAAAACTGTGGAAAGGAAAAGTATTGCCACAACTAATGATTACTCTATATCCTGAGCTCGCTCACGGACACTGTTGAGAATTTACGGTCATGACACCCAAAGTAAAATCGGCGTTTATTTTGATGAGCCAAATTTGTACTATAAATTTTTTCCAATAGACAAACTGCCCGGAATAGAGCCTCTTGAGACAGTAGGAGTAAGAGTGCCGAACAGGCCAAAAAAGCTGTGGAATTTAAAAAATAACCTTTAAACATTTCAATGCATTATTAATCAGTGGTTTATATGACAAAAATAGAACAGGAGATAAGCAGGATGCATAAGGAAATAGAGGAAATAAAGGAAGTATTGGATATGGTTGCAGAAAGCTATATTGAAAGCCTGCACCAAACACTTGAAAGGGACAAAGATAAGTTTATCTCTTTGGACGAATATAGTAGGAAGCATGGCGTACGAAGTTAAACTGCATCCAAAAGTCGTCAAATTTCTCGATTCTTTGCAACAAAGCCAAAGAGAAAGGTGCAGGGCAGCTCTAAATACGCTCTACAGGCTTCGTGTTGGAGATTACAGATTTGAATATTTCGTGGAAAATTCTATTGTCTGGGTTGTTAAAGCATTTAGCAGAGGCGTGGATTACTAAATACCCGGACTAGAACCTCCTTCTAGCGACCCGATGCCCCTGCATCCTGCAGGTCTCATGCCAACTCTCTATCACAATTCTGACAGGATAGAAAAAGAGGCTTCGGCAGAGAGATGATGTCGGCAGTGGAAAGCATGCTCCGCGATATTGAATTCAAGAAAGTTGTTGTTGATTCTGTGGTTCCAGAGTCAGAAGAGTTCTGGACAAAAATCGGATACCGCAAGCGTGGGAAGGTGTACATGAAGAAATTATGACTTCTCCTTCGTCCACTTGAACTTCCTTGGGTCCCTTCCCAGCTTTCTCAGATTCTTCTCGCACTTTGATGAGCAGAACCACTGTATCTTCCCTGTGTTCTCTACGAACATCTTGCCTGTTGCTTTCTCTATCTGGGTGCTGCAGAATGAGCATTTGGACATATCAACCAACCTCTTCCCAAGTATCTGCCATGGCGCTCCCATAGAAGAGTTGCCCCAGATGTTCTCCTAGCCTAGCACCGTTTCGCGACTCTACAAATTGCCTGTAAGATGCCATGAGATTCTTTCTGCCTCCAAATCTTTGCAGCAATTCAGACTCCTGCACTGGCGTGAACATCATGAGCGGCATTTCTCCCCTTGCATATGCAGGCACAGATGCTTTGTAAAACAAATCGGCAAGAAATTCGGCTGTGTTGCCTGTTGTTTTTCTTATTTCATGCTCTAATCCCTTCATTTCGCCACAGAATTGACGGAAAACTCTTTCCGCGTCCCCTGCAGAGCCATAAATTTCTACAAGCTTGTCCATCTGGAATCGAGCAAACATGATCATCGCCTTCCATAGCTACCAGATGACTCCATCTCTGTCTCGCGCAGCATGACGATATCGCCGAGCCTCACAGGACCCATGACGTTTCTTGTGAGTATTTTTCCCTTGTCGCTGCCTTCAACGACTCTGCACTTCACGCGTGTCACGCCCTTGGTCCCCGCCCTTCCCAGCACGGATATGATTTCCGCGGGTGTTGCATCGTTCGGCATGTTAATTACCATCTGTTTCAGGCCTGAGTGGAATAAGTTTGTGGAAAGTAGTACACGCAAAAAAGAGTGTTTTAACAAGATCCTGATCCTGATCTGTATATCCTTTCCCTTCCATATAACGGCAAAAATTTAAGTATGCTCCCCAAGCTTTGTCAGCTGAGTTGTAATCCTGAATGAGTCCTGTTCTTTGTTCTTCGGTAAATGTTCTCTCAAAATCCTGAGCGTGCAGCAAAATGAACACCCTCTTTCAAAAGCTCATATCCCTTCCAGTTTCTTCTTCGCCTCGCCTGCATCCACCACTGCAATAGCAGCTGAAGAAACATCCAGCCCTGCTGCCCTGCCTAGCTCGTTCTTGCTCGGCACTGTCCTGAGCAGGATCTTTTTCTCCTCGCATAATGGAGGGAGATGCATTGTTATTTCCTTCGGGTCTACGTCCTCGGCAACCACAACGAGCCTTGCTATGCCCCGCTCCACTGCTTTGGTAGTCTCGTTAATGCCTTTGCGAATCTTGCCAGTATCTCTTGCAGTCTCTATTATTTCCAGTAGGTCTTCTGCGCGCGCCCGCGCTTCATTAGCCATCTTTTACACCTCATTGATTTGGTTTATGAATTGAGAAGAAAACTATAAAAAAGCACTAATTCAGTGATCATTCACGGGAATAGTAGTGACTAACCTCGATCACTACTTTGAATACAAAATGTAACCGCCTCACTAACCGCATACCCTTTTAATTCTTTCTCTTTCCAATAAAAGAAGATATTGATACCCATGCAGACGCCTGAGAGCAAGTTCCTGAAAGTGAAGTGCAAGAAGTGCAAGAACGAGCAGATCATATTCAACAAAGCAGCAACCCTTGTCAAATGCTTGGTCTGCTCCGCAGTCATGGCCGAGCCTCGCGGCGGCAAGGCTGAGATCAAGACGAGCATTGTTGAGGTCCTGGATTAGCAATTGACTGGTAAACACTAAGCTGATTCTGTAAATATTTTACAATTGACGGAAGTATTACTTCTGGGTTCTCGTATATTTCTTTAGCATGGTATCCTTCATGATCTATAAGTAATCCCAAAAAATCCTGCAAAGTAGGTGCAGAAAAAGCTTTTGAATAAACTTCTATGTCGGAACGGATTCCTTTAAAATGTAAACGTGCCAAAAATGGTATGCGAAGCCTAGTAGCTGCAAATCCCCCTTGTGGATGCATTATTCGCTTGTGACTATAACGAACAGTATTGACATATTTGTGGCTGTCTTCAAGATCAATTTGCCCTACAAATTCTCTTCTGTAACATTCTTCATGAACCGCTCTTTGCCAGTACTTCTCTGTAACCATTCAAAACAGAAAAATCCCAATTTTCTTAAAGCTTCCTGTCAATCTAAATAGAGGTGTTTATTATCGTCAAAAAACGCGGCCTGCCGCAACTGGGCGAACTCGTCGTGTGCACAATTAGTCATATCAATCCGCACTCTGTCTATGTGCACATAGAAGAGTACAACAAAGAAGGCATGGTGCATATCTCTGAAGTGAGCTCCGGCTGGGTAAAGGACATCAGGCAGCATGTGAAGATCGGCGAAACAGTTGTGGCAAAGGTGCTGCGTGTTGAAGATGTGATCTCCCTTTCCCTGAAAAGAGTAGACAAGAGGCAGGAAAACAGCCGCATGAAAGAATTCCGGCTGAGCCATCGAGCCGAAAAAATGCTCGAACTCGTTGCAAAGCAATTAGGCAAGACACTGGAACAGGCTTACAAGGAAGTTGGGTACATGCTGCAGGAAAATTATGGCTCGCTTTATGAGGCATTCAGGATAGCGCTCCAGAATCCCAGGCAGCTGAAAGAGAGAGGCGTGCCTGAGCAGTGGATACAGCCTTTGAAAGAAATAGCAGAGAAGAATATTGAGCAGAAAGAGTTTCAATTTAAATCCAGGCTCTTTGTTCGCAGCATAGAGCCTGACGGCATAAAAACCATAAAGAAACTGTTGGCAGCAGCCGAATCTATGGGGTTGTCTGTTCACTACATTGCGGCCCCGAACTATTTGGTGAAATACAAGACAAAAAACGCGAAGAAAGGGGAGAAAGAATTCAGTGAAAAACTGGAAACGCTTTCAAAACTCGAAAAGTCTCTTGAAGTTGAAGCAGAAAGGGGATAAAAATGAAACTCATGAAATGCTGCATATACACGCTCCGGGAAAAATGCCCTCAATGCGGTGCCAGAACAAAAACAGCGCATCCGCCAAAATTCTCTGCAGCAGACAAATACGGGAAATACAGGAGAATCGCCAAACAAAAGCTATAATAATAAATACAACCAAGATAACAGTAGTTAATTAATAATATCTGAATGCAAGGTCTGCAAGACCCCTTGTTCTTTGGGGTTGATACAGACTAATATTTTGATGAAACTTTTGTAAAAGTTTCAAA
>JACQNX010000052.1 GCA_016202875.1 Candidatus Aenigmatarchaeota archaeon
CTCCAGTAGTGCCTGTCCCTCCAGTAGTGCCTGTCCCTCCAGTAGTGCCTGTCCCTTCTGTTGTGCCGGTGCCGCCCCTTTCCCTTATTCCACCCCTCTCACGTGTCTCTGCAGGCGGAGCCTTATTAGATGCGCAGCCAGAAACAAGAACCACAAGAAGCATGCTGATAATTAGGGCGGCAATAATTCCTTTTTTCATACGGATTCTATTTTTTCCAATCTTTATAAACTTACGCACAAATAATTGAGTGAGTTGAGAAAATGAAACGAGAAACAACAATTGTTTTAACAACAGCTTTTGTGCTTGCCCTGATTGCGCCGGCAATGGCCCAAAACCCCGACAATACAACAAATGTTACGGTTAATGTGCCATGCATTCAGGACGCAATAGAGAAGCGCGACACTGCAATTATTTCTGCTGTCAACACATTCTCTTCTTCTGCGGTAACAGCGCTGGAAACACGAAAGACCGGACTGAAGGCAGCATGGGAAAAGACCAATGTTTCAGAACTGAGGCTGGCATTAAGGGACGCGTGGAAGAAATACAAGAAGTCTGTTACAGATGCCAGAAAGCAGTTGAGAACGGGGAAGAAGGCAGCATGGCAGACCTTCAAAACAGAAAGCACACTGTGCAAAGGAACTGCAGACAGCACAGGGGCAAGCACCGATAACGCCATCTAAAACGTTTAATAGTTCTTTGCTGTAGAATAAAGCATGCCAGGGAAATTTATCGTTTTTGAGGGGCTTGATGGCGCCGGAATAACGACGCAAGCCACGCTGCTCAGGAACTATTTAGTTTCCAAAGGCAAGGAAGCTGTACTGACAAAGGAGCCGACTGACGGGCTTATCGGCGGCATGATAAAATCAGCGCTCAGAAAAGAGTGGACTACAGATCCATTAACACTGCAGATGCTCTTTGCCGCTGACAGATCACATCATCTTAAGGCAGAAATAGCGCCCTCTCTTAAAAAAGGCAAGGCTGTAATATGCGACAGGTACATACTGTCGTCGCTTATGTTCGGGAGCCTCGACGTTTCTGTGGGAATATTAAAGCAGCTCAATGCAGAGTTCAAGAAGCCGGACATGACATTCATAATCGACACGCACCCGCGCATCTGCATAGAGCGGATGAAGAAGGCCAGGCATCACGTGGAACTGTTCGAGGAGGAGCAGAAGCTCGAGCAGATAAGGAGGAACATGCTCTCGCTGAAGAACTTCTTCCCTGGCACGCAGGTTATAGACGGCAACCGCACGCCTGAAGAAATACTGAAGGACATTGTGAAGGTTGCGGAGAAGAGCTAATTTCTAAAATTAAGAACTTAAATATGTTTGGGGTATCAGAAGTTTATGACTGCTAAAATTAGCAATATTGCATTTTATCCTATAAAAAGTACTGCAGGAATTGAAATTCCATCTGCTACTTTGACACCAGCAGGGCTGGTTTTTGGAAATTACAAAGATCATGAATTTATGGTAGTTAGTAATGACAGAAAGTTTATTGATGCTAACAGAAAAGGATCCTATAAGTCAGGCCTTCACTACTTTATTACACAACGGGACAAACGAAGCGAAAGGGATGTTGAACAGGGCCTCTCCAGAATGGCTCTTATAAAAACGCAGATGGATGACGGACTTTTGAGATTGACATGGAATTATTCCGATCCAATAGAAGTTCCTTATGATAGAAACTCCGGCGGAGAGATTCCGGTAATTATATGGGAAGATGAAGCGCAAGCAGTTGATCAAGGCGATAAATTGGCGGAGTGGTTTTCTGATCATTTGAATTTGCCATTAAGGCTTGTAAAGGCAGCAGGGCCTTTTAGAAGAATGGCAAGACAAAACTATATGGAAAATAATAACCCAATAAATTTTCATGATGCTTACCCGGCTCATTGGTTTTCCGCAGCGTCCGTAAGACAAGTTTGTTCTATAGCGCAAGAAAATATTCCCTGGCAGTCATTTAGACCACAGATAGTTGTTTCTGGAGTACCACCTCAATATGAACATAATGTTTTTTACGGAGGAATTGCAGGAATACCGTTTTTCAATCCGAAGCCTTGTGACAGGTGTTCTATAACTTTAGTTGAGCCAGGAACAGGAGAGGTAAGGGGAAAAGAACCGCTTAGGTCGTTAGCCAAATACAAGAAATGGAAAGATAGAAGCGGTAAAATAAAAGTAATATTTGGAGAAAACATGGTTCCACAAGGAACTGGTGAAATAAACATTGGAGATGAAATAGTAACATATCTTTTTAGAGATCCTCCGCTTGTATACGGTGCGAATGTATAATGACGGAAAACTAATTTTTTCTTATTTTTTCAATTTCCGTTTTGTGCTTCTTCTTGAACCACGTCTCGAGATACGGCAGATATGTCTTCTGCAGCTTCCTGTCAAGCTTAAAGAAATTCTCCCCCCTTTTTAATGGGATGCATAGCGACGAATTTCCAATTCTTAACATAGACATTAGGATCGCAGGAGCAATTAATGTACCTTTCAGGTGGCTTCATTATCATGAATTTATCCTGTCCTACTACATCCAGATATTTGTACTTGCCTGTCCAGCGTTTTGGTATTTCATGCTTATTCAAAATTTTGCTTTTCTTATAAATTAGGACGACTTCCCCTTTCTTAAAATCCCTGGCGGCAAAGACGCCTTTGCCTTTCCTGCCGGCGCTTTTCACGATCACGTCTTTAGCGCTCATGATTGCGGCGCTCCTTGCTGTTGTTCTGCCTGCTGTTTCTCCTGAGATCCGGGCTCGCCCTTGTCCTGCGCGCCAATTTTCCTTATCTCTTCAGTCTTGGCGCCGAAATACTCCTCAAAGCGCGGCGTTGTGGAGAGCAGCTTGGTGCGCGCTTTCTTCTCCATCTTGATGAAGCCCATTTCCTCCAGCTGCTTTGCATATTCGTAGGTGCGGTTGCCAACAACCTTTACAATGTCTGACTGCTTTATGGGCTGGTGGTATGCAATAATTGAGAGAACGCGCAGAAGCCCTCTGGAAAGATCTGCATGCGGCGTGAAGGGCGCGACGCTCTCTGCGAATTCGGGCTTGACTATTAGCTTGAAGCCGCCTGCATCAGAGATGCGGATGCCATATTCAAGTTTGGAATAGCGCTCGTGCAATGCTTTAAGCAGGGCTTCCAGCTCGTTTTTTCTCACATGAAGCGTTTTCTGCAGCTCGTTGAATGTAAGCGGATCAGTTGTTGTAAACAGGACAGCTTCCAGCAAAGCGAGCTTTTGGGGATCTGCACCGGTCATTGTCTTCGCCTCCTGCTCTTAATAACTTCGTAGTGAAGCTGGATTATGCCCTCTGGCAGCTTTTTGATACGCTTCAATTTCAGCCTTTTATAAAAGTCAGCTTCTGCAAATATTTTGACCCCTTTCCCAAGTATGGCAGGTTCTATGTCAACTATGATCTCGTCAATCAGGCCGGCTTTTATGAACGCGCTATTTAGGGTGCTGCCTCCTGTAAGGATAATTTTTCTGAAGCCTTTCGAAGATGCCTTCCTTACCGCATCTTTCGGGGAATTTGCGACTATGTGACCGTCTCCTGGATCAAAATTCGGGTTTGCAGATACAATTATTCTATCCGCGTCTATGTCATCAAAGTTATAGTCTTTATACAGAGACTTCACAACTTCATAGGTCCTCCTTCCAATTACAAAACAACCCACATCTTTTGCCAGGGCGCAGAACTGTTTCCAGTTCCTGTCGGAAAGAAAATCTTCTTTATCATTTTCTCTTGCAATTATTCCGTTGATTGTCATCGCCATGAAAAGAATGACTTTCATATTTTCGTCTCCCCGATCTTCAGCGATATATAAATCTCCTTGAACATGTCATCCTGCTCGCAGACGACCATTCCGCGCTGGTCCAGATAAAGAAGCGGCATGAACGTGTCAATAATCTCCTTCCTCTTCCAGACAGGGACCAGATCGGTGAATGCCAGCCTTTTTTTCTGGAGAATTACCGCATATATTTTCTTAATTTTCGTTTCTATATCCTCCCTGGGCTTCTCAATGAGGTTCTCAATTGCGCCGCGCATGCGCAGTTCCTTGGTTTCCTTTTTCTCCTTGAACTCAAAGGCTTTGTTCAATGCTGTGATCAACTCGGTAAGCGTGACTTTCCTTGTCGGCTTTCTGATGGCAGGCGGCGTGAGCAGAGGTACGTCTATGTTCAGCGGCTCCACTACCTTTTCCTGCAGCGCCTTCCGCTCTTCCTCTTCAAGCAGGAGCTCGGTTTTCATGCGGAGCAGGATGGCAGCGATAAGTATGAAACGTGCAGGGATGCGGAAGTCAAAAGTTTGCAGCTTGTGCAGGTAAACAAGGAACGAGTCAGTCAGCCTGATGAGGTCGACGTCCTCGGGGTTCAGGCCTTCTTCGGTGACGAGCTGCGTGAGGGCTTCCTGCCAGTCCGAGCCCAGGACGATGGTCCGGATGACCTTGTCCTCGGTGAGCCCTTCTTTCTGCTGCGGCGCGGGTTCTGGTGGCAACTCTTCTGCTGCTTCATTTTCTGTTATGTCTGACATTCTTTTGTTTCCTTCCTCTTCAGCATCATCAACTTTCTTTTCTCTCGCCATGATCATCCCTTTTTAGCTACAATTATTATGTCAATTGGAAATTTTTCTTTCCATTCAGGTTCCTTTATGAATTTTATGTCAAAACCCGTCCCAATCAGAGAATTGACCAAGAATTCCAGTGTATAATGGTGATCACCATCGAAAAGCATTTTTTTGCCGTTTGTAAGGAGGGCTATGGATTTGCCTGCAGCACCGTTATCGAAATAAGAAACATTATTCTTTAAAATAAAGTGGCCAACCCGAGATTTCACATTTATGTTATGCGGGTGCAATTCTCCTATGATCAAAACGCCGTTTTTCTTGAGGATTCGCCGCGCCTCTTTGAATATTTTTTTAACGATATTTGCAGACGGTATTTCTATTATTACAAAGTTAAGCAGCGCTATGCCATAGGAACCTGATTTCACGCCTTCTAGATTTGTTAAGTTGGATCTGATGTATTTGATGCCCAATTTTTGTTCCCTTTCTTTTGATAATGCAATATTCAGTTGCTCTTGATTTTTGTCAACGCCCAGGACCTTTTTGCCTACCTTTGCAAAGATGCGGCAGTAATAGCCGGAACCGCAACCCAAATCGACCAGCTTTCTCCCTTTTGTTTGCTTTACTATTTTTTTGATCGCAGGACCTAATACGTATTTCTTTTCAACAAGCTCGACTTCGTAGTATTTGCTTGCAAGTTTTTTATCCCATTTTATTACCATAATCATCCCTTGCTCATGTCGATTCCGAAGACCCTGCTTACGCCGTCCTCCATCGAGATGCCGAAAACCGTGTCCGCCTCGGCTATTGTGAAGTCATTGTGCGTTATCACAATGAACTGGACATTCTTTGAGTACTTCTTGATCACATTTGCAACTTTTTTTGTGTTCGCCTTGTCAAGGGCTGCGTCTATCTCGTCCAGCACGTAGAAAGGCGAGGCGTAGTGCTGCATAATTGCGAACAAAAAGGACAGGGAAGCCATGGTCTTTTCTCCGCCTGACATGGAATCGATGTTAAGTATTTTTTTGCCGCTCGGATTTGCAGTGATTATAAGGCCTGAATCGATGTTATTTTCTATTTCCAGCCTCAGCTCGCCAGAGCCCCCTGTAAGATCGCTGTAGATTCTTGCAAAGTTCTGGTTTATGCTGCCGAATGTCTCCATGAACTTGTCATAGCGCTTTGTTTCTATTTCCCGGACAACATTCATGACAGCTTCCTTTTCTTCAAGCAGGCGATCCAGCTTCCTTTTTAGCTCCTCGAATTCCACATTTATTGTCTGGAACTCCTCTATGGCTTTCATGTTCACAGGTCCCAGCTTGTTTATCTCTATCAGCAACCGGCGCACACGCTCCTGCAGCTCCTCCTGGCTCTGGTCAAAGAAGCCCCTCACTTCCCTGTAATCCTCGAATTCTATTTTCAGATTGTCCAAATTGGCTTCGAGCCTCGCCTTATCTATTTTCATCCTGCTGATTTTCCCCTGAAGCACAAGGCGCTCTTCGTACAGCTCCTTTCTTCTCTGCCTCATCTCGCCGAGCTCCTGCTCCTCTTTTGTGCGCGCTTCCTGCAGCCTTGTAACCTCTTCTGTTTCCTCCTCCTGCCGGGCTTTTAATTTTTCTAACTCCTTTTCCGATTTTTCTATCTCCTGTTGCAGTTTCCTGTTTTCCTCATCAAGCTGCGTAATTTCGCTGCTGAAACCCTGCGCGCCCTTTCTCTTCTTATAGAAGCCGCCGATCATGGCGCCTGAAACTTCGACCAGGTCGCCGTCAAGAGTGACAACGCGGAAATTTCTTATTCTTTTTGCTATATCTATGTTGTCAACGACTAGTGTGCTTCCTAACACATATTGCATCGCGGGATCGTACCGCCTGTCGTACTCTATAAGGTCAATAGCGTAGCCGATGACGTCCCTGTTCTTATACGGTTTCTTATCATACTGTTTCATTTTTGCCAGAGGCAGGAATCTTGCCCTGCCTATGCGCTTGTCTTTCAGGGCTCTGATGCAGAAGGAGGCTGTGTCCTCATTCGCGACAACAAGGTCAGAAGAGTGCCTTCCAATAGCCACTTCCAGGGCGACTGCGTACCTTTTCGGTATTTTTACAAGGGAATTCACTGTGCCATGGACATCTGCATGGCCCATATTCAGCACTTCCCTCACAGCAAGATTGCGCTCAGCTGCTGCAGAGATGGATTTCAATCGCTCTGTCTCACGCTCGTTAAAATCAATCTTATCTTTTTTTCTCACTATCTCTGTCTGGATCGAGTCTATTTTTCTCAGGATTTCAATGTTGCGCGACTTCTCTATTATCTGCTCGCCCCTTTTCATCAGCGTTTTCTCTTTCTTTTCAAGATCCGCATCAATAGCGGAGAATTCATTCTCGAGCTTGTCAAATACCTTTACATCCTCATCTATCTCCCTGTCCAGTACGGACATTTTCTCCTCGGCTTCGTCCAGGCGCTTCTTCACGAGGGATGCCTTTGATTTCCTGAGCTCTGATTCCAGTTTCACGTATTTCTCGGCATTTTCTTTCTCCTCCTTCAGGCGAGAAACAAGGCGCTGCTTCTCCGCGACAACTATCATGTTTTCCCTGACCCTGATCTCAACCTTTTCCATCTCTGCTGCTGCCTTGTCTTTCTTTTCATTGAATTCGGATATGCCGGAAATGTCATCGATAGTTTCCTTGCGCTCGGCATTGGACATCTCTATTATGCGCGTTACGTCGCCCTGCATGATAATATTATATCCGTCCGCAGACAGGCCTGTCTGGGAAAATATATCGAGGATTTTTGTGCGCGTTACTGTGTGACCATTGATCTTGTAGACAGACACGCCGCTTCTGGTGACGCGGCGGGTGATTTTTATCTCCTTCTCAGGAAGCGGAATTTTCCCGTCACTATTGTCTAAATATATAGACACCTCGCAAAATTCAGCAGGCTTGCGGTTGCGGCCGCCGTTGAAGATGAGGTTCTGCAGCTTCTGGGCGCGAATGCTGCGGGCGCTTGTTGTGCCGAGGACGAAGGTGAGGGCATCGACACAATTGCTCTTGCCCGAGCCATTCGGACCCGCAATCGCGCTGAAGCCTGCAGGAAACGGAATCGTCACCCTGTTCGCAAACGATTTGAACCCCTGCATTGTAATTCTGTCGAGCCTAGTCATGCCTGTCACCGTTTTTCTTTATTTTTTTAAGTACTTTGAAAATTATGTCATCATAGGTGTCGCCGAAAGAACCAATTTCTTTTCCCACGTCGTCCAGAAGATGCTTTGTCTTTTTTGATATCCTTACTGTAGTATCGCTATTTGGCATACAATGTATAATTTAATATAATGCAGTATATAAAGAAAGAGTTTGAAAAGAGCCATTGGCCAATTTATAAATACCGCTTCTTTATTTCTGCTCCTCGACTTCCAGCGCGAGCTCGTCCATTCCCTCATGACCTATCTCTTTCAGGAAATCCACTGTGCCCATGTCCTTCCTGCCGCCTGTGTAAGGAAGCTTGGCTTCCAGCTTTTTTCTGAAATTTTCGTCCTTGCTGGCCTTGACTATAAGCCTGTCGATGAGATAGGGGAACATTTTGCCCAATTTCTGCAGGCGATAATTAGCCTTGATCTCATCGCCTATTACGCTCCACAGCTCTTTGTCGTATTTCCTGAGGAATTTCTCGCTGAAATCGCCCTTTTCCAGCGCCTCTATCGCCACCTTTGCGGCTATTTTGCCTGAGATCATGGCGTTTCCAATGCCTTCGCCGCTCAATGGATCAATCAATGCTGCTGCGTCGCCCAGAAGCAGGAAGCCAGGACCATAGCATTTTCTGTGGTAACTGGCTATTGGGAGATTCCATCCCCTGATATCGCCCTGAAGCTCTGCATTTTTAAATCTCTCTTTGAAGAGCGGATTTTCTGCGATTGTGCGTTTCTGGGCTTCTACGAGATTAATCCTTTTCTTGTTCATGTCTTTGATTATCATGCCAAGGCCGACATTGCACTCGTTATTGCCAAGTGGAAATATCCAGAAATAGCCTGGAATAAGCTCGCGGACAAGATGGATTTCTATCCTGTCTGACAAGCCTTGGACATTTTTGTAATAGGCGCGCGTGGCTGCAATAAGATGTTCTGCCGGGTTTGTTCCGACGCCGAACTTGCGCGCGACAATGCTGTGGGCGCCGTCTGCTGCCAGAATAATTTTTGCTCTTATTTCCTCTTCCTTTCCAGATTCGTTTGTTCCCCTTACGCCGGCTGCACAGCCGCTTTCCACTATTACATCTGTTATGGTAAATATGCGGAATGCGGCTCCGTTCTTTGCGTGCTGGAAAAGATAGTTGTCAAAATCCATTCTTTTATGCACGTAGCCCGGCGCCGGCTTGCCTCTCTGCTCTACGTCAACATCAACGACAGTGCCGTTGGGCGAGCTAAGGGTAATGCCGTAGATCTTCTGGCCAGGGAGCTTTGTATAACCCTCATAAATTCCCAGTTCTGTCATGATAGCTGCAGCTTTTCTGCCCTGAGCGTCGCCGCAAGTCTTGTCACGAGGAAACCGGGCCTTGTCAACAAGCAGAACGTTTTTGCCCGCTTTGGCCAGGAACATGGCGGCGACGGAGCCGGC
>JACQNX010000003.1 GCA_016202875.1 Candidatus Aenigmatarchaeota archaeon
CACCCTGTCTGTCTTCGCTGCAATCCATCTCTTTTTCATCGCTTCTTCCGTTGTCATTGCTGCCGTTGATAATGAAACAAGTTCGCCTTTCAATGTCATAACAGCGACAAGCTCGCCTATCTCAATTCCTTTCTCTATCCTCGATATCCCCTGACTGTAGAGCGGCGAGCCCTGCGACACAGAGTAAACAGCGCTGTCCTTTATGATGATTTTTTTAATGTGCTCTGTCGCAGCCTCTACTGGAAGAATAAAGTTTCTTATTGATTCGTCGCCACTCTCTTGCCAATCTGCAAATGCATCTACAACATCCTGCATTTTTACTGCTTGATTTTCCCGGAATCTTCCTACGCATGTCCGTCTTAGCTCTGCCATGTGCGCGCCGCCTATTTCCTTTCCGATCTGGTGGCAGATAACGCGGATGTAAGTGCCTGCCTCTACGCCTATTTTGAACAAGACATCTCTGCCATTTATTTCAATAATGTCAAAAAAGTAAACTTTTCTCATTCTTTCTTTTCTCGCAACAGCTGAGCGGACAGGAGGCAGTTGTGTTATGCTGCCGACAGATTTTTTGATGGCATCACGCAATTTTTCATCCTCAACATC
The DNA here is from genome assembly GCA_016202875.1 of Candidatus Aenigmatarchaeota archaeon. Taxonomy (GTDB): domain Archaea; phylum Aenigmatarchaeota; class Aenigmatarchaeia; order GW2011-AR5; family GW2011-AR5; genus JACQNX01. Next base: position 604 of record JACQNX010000003.1, read on the forward strand.
CTTATGCAGTTTCATAATGCCAACATATTCTTTGTCTTGTTTCTGCAGAGCAGGCATGATTTTCACAGCATTTTCTAACAGTATTGGCAAGACTCCTGTGACTGCGGGGTCTAATGTCCCCGCATGCGCAGCCTTCTTCAGCCCGAATATTTTCTTTATATCAGAAGTGATGTTGTGAGAAGTTGGGCCGCTCCATTTGTCCAGAATAATCAGGCCATTTCTGACCAATTTTTCTATCGGCCTGCTGCCCGGATATTCGCCGTAGCGCGAGATTTCTTCTGCTTTGGTTAGGAATTCCTGCATAAAAGTCATAGAACACGCAAGAATTAAAGCGCCGCATTATTGGGGCGTGTAGGTGTACAGAAGCTCGCCTCTCACGTCGCCGTCTACCTGCATCAATGCGTATATTGTCCTGTCCTTTTTCTTGGCTTCCCTGAGCATCATCATTATCTTGAATGGCTGGTCGGAAGGTATTTCATGCGGGAATTTCAGCTTCAGGCTCGGGTTGCGGAACTTGTTCCCATTGCGTGCGGTTATATAGTCTTCTACAGAGAGATGCCCATTTACCTGCGGACCCTGAAAATATGCGAGCGCGGCTATCAGAAAACGTGCCAGATCGTCGCATGCATTGTTATACTGCACCTTGGTTACTACTGGATAGCGCTTTTTCCTAGGGATTGCAAAAGTGCCCTCTGCAGTGCGGTTATTGACGCTAAGGTGCACCGAATCCAATAAACTTTGTTTCTTGCCAAGAACAACTTGAATTTGCTTAAAATCGTAAGGGTATGCATCTTCAAACAGGTCGCCGCCCAATTCCTTTCTGTAGACAACAGCTTCCATCCTATCACACATAAATCTTCATGAGCTTTCTTATGATTATCACAAGCGGGATGGAGACAAGGATATACCACCCCAGCCAGCCTGCTGTGTAGCCGAGCAGCGGCAATGCAAATGGCAGCGATGCAACAATGGGCCCGAATTTTACTTTGTCGCCTTCTCTGGTAATTTCGTATGCATTGCCATTGACAGCAACACACTGGGCATCGCATGGACCCTTGTAGGCTGCAGCATTGTCAACAGTGATGCCATTATTATCAATAGAAAAAGAATAGTCCACGCCATTGAGTTTTACTGTGCCTTTGCTGTCGCTTATCTGCCCGAATCCATCGCCGTAAACGCTGTGCAGCCACGGCAGAAATATTATGACAATGATGAAAGACACAATCATGGGCTTTAGTGTCATCCTCATGAGCTTGCTGTTTTCCTGCAAAGATTCTTTCATTAATGCGTTCATCTTGTCTGTGTTCCCTGCTTTGCGTTCGGCTTGCAGCTTTTTGCTTATCTCTTTCTGCCTGTCCTTGATGGCCTTGGCTGCATTCTGGTTTATCAGGACTTTGTAAAATACGTTGATGATGACAAGAATGATGCCGGAAAAGATGAGCACAGCCAGCGCCGGGCTCAGTGAAAGAAGCGGGTTGAAAAGAAATTCCAGCACCATGAAATCATTCCTTCTGAAACTCTAGTTTCTTGATTCTGAAGCCTTTGCCTATACTATGCCTCTTGCCGCAGACAGAGCACTTGTACCTGAAGTCCAGCTTTCTTGTGGGCTTCTCCCTGCCCTTGGGATTTTCCTTGGGGAAAGAGCCGTAGCCTTTGAGCTTGCGCAGGAATCTGCGCTGGCTCTTGGTATCCTGCCTTCTGGCCCTTCTCTTGGCCTCTTCTATTGTGTGTTCAGTATGCTTCTTGCAAAAAGGGCAATACTTTCTTTGTTTTTTTGGGACTTGCATTTTTAAGCACCGTATCTTCTTTTGAATTCGTTGTCCTCACCATCGCTAATCAAGAAAACATAAAATATCACTTAGAACTATTCCTTAATTTCCTCTATAACCCCCTCTTTCAATAACAAATCATTTAAAGGCTTTGGAAGATTTACAATCTCGCCACGAATGAGACGGTAGGTTTTCATGTCAGGTCCGACGAAATCCTGCAAATCTTTTTTTACCCTGTATATTATTCGCTCTTGCTTCTTTTCTTCTGCCGCCTTTGGCTGTGGCTCTTTATGTATTTCAGAAAAGAACATCTCGCGATGCTTTTTTACAGAGTCCACAATGCTGTAGAAAACGCTCTGCTCTTCTTTGGTGAGGTGCTCTGGTGGCAGTCCTGTCCTGGCTGTTGCCAGGGCAATGTCCATTATTTTGCTCTCGCGCAGCTCAAAGAACCTCTTTATGATAGTCTTCACATTTTCCAGCTCAAGAATATCAGTACTGGATTTTTCAGGCATGCTCTCTTTTCTTTTTATGTAGTCCCGCAGCTCATCTAGGAGATTATCAGGAAGCTTCTGCAGTTTCTTGTTCGCCCTCTCCTGGCGTTCCAGCTCGCGTATCATCTCAAAGGTCAGCATGATTGAAGTATAGGAAGAAAATATTAAAACCCGATATAGATTTAAGTTTTAATGTGATAACAGCCAACTATGCACACACGACATGAATACAAATTCTGGGAGGTTAATCCACAGCATTTGCATATTTTGTATTCTCGGATTATTCCTGGAGATTTAAACAAAATAAGGCGAGAAATAGCAAAAGAGATTAACTTTTTGATTGGGGAAAAAGAAGATTTATCGTGGCTTGATATAGGCAGCGGTGACGGCATTTCTCTCTCTGGTGTTTTGGAGCATATCAAATCTAATAGAATCAGGCTGGAGTGCATAGAACCTGATAGAACTGCCACCGGTTTACTAGAAAGACGGCTAGCATTCTGTTTATTATTTAGCCATGACC
>JACQNX010000053.1 GCA_016202875.1 Candidatus Aenigmatarchaeota archaeon
AAACAGAGCACTACAAAAAATACCATGATTTGAATCTTCAAAGAACATGAGAAAGAAAGGAGACAAGATCGAGATTGAGACAAAGAAATATTACATTCTGTGCAAGCTCGAAGAACAAACGCTGTGGGTGATAAATGCTAAAAGGAGCTGATGCGTATGAAATGTCCTGAATGCACGAAGAAACTGAAAAAAATCGAGATTCAAGTAGAAGGCGCTGAAAGCAAGGCAATAAGCTATCAGTGCGATTGCGGGTATGCGGAATTCGAAAAAGAATCTGCAGCCAAAGTAGTCAAGGAACTGAAGCTTAAGGAAAGTCCACTGAAAATAAAGCAAAAAATTGTAAAATTGTCGGGGGACCGTCTGGGCTTCTATTTCAATAGTCATATTGTCAGAAGCCTGAAACTGAAGCCAGGAGAAGAAGTTTACGTTTCTGTTCCAGACAAAAAGCACATTGTCCTGAAATTGGAAGAATGAAAATTTGCCCAGTCGAAGACTGAAGAGCAGGTCAGACAAAGATGGGATCCTGCAGAAACTTTGCATCCTGTTTCCTTTCAATTGTCGCATGTAACTCTCTTACTGCTTTTTCCATTAATGGAGCCCCGATAAAAGCGACTAAAGAGGGATCTATCTTGTCATTAAATTCTATTTCATACTCATCAGTGCGGTCCCAGGCCGCGCCGCCTCTTTTTCGCGCCTCAAAAAATCCACGACGTCTGGAAACCCGCACAACGAGAAAATCATAGTCAGGTACTGGTTTTGTCTTCATTAGCGCGTTTAGCGCGCCTGCTTCAGCTGCAGTTCTTGCGCAATAACCAAAGATGCATCTGGAACCACGTCCCTTCGTATAACTATCGGTCCTAAATTGAGGACTCGCTTTATCATAACCTGCCTGAAAAAGCAAAGCGCATGCAACAGCTTCATCGCTTACCTCTGGGACAGTTATTCTGCAGGATTTGTATTCCATTGGGAATTATTGTAATGGAAAATATAAGAAACTGTGAAATAAATATAAGTCAGGTTGTACCCACTTGAACTCATCACTCCTCGTAAATTCCGTAAAACCAAGTCCTTGATTATCTTTATAAACCCCCAAATACAAGAGTAATTGAGGTGTGTTGAAAATGGCAAAAGCAGCAGGCAAAAGATGCAATTGCAATCCGGGCTGGCTTATTGTCGCAGTAATTCTTCTGACACTAGGCCTCTACGCGCTTGTGGCTGGATTTTCAGCACAGTTCCAGCTAGGAGCAGGCGCTTCAACAGTGCTTCCATGGTACTTTGTCGGTATATTACTTGTCGTCTTCGGCAAAATTACCAAGTGGAAAAGTCATGGCACATGCCCGGTTCATAGCATGAGGTAAGAATTCTTCGCGTATTCTTTTTTCTTTCTTAACTTTATTTCTCCTTTTTTCCTGTTTTCTATTTTGTCTGGAAATAAAACGCCGCCTTATTGCCTAGAGTAATGTTATTATTTCTTGTGTAATTTGCATTTACTTCCAAAACATAGCGGGCAGGGGCATTGGAAAGATATGAGGAGCAGGGATCTGTCTTACACGGTTCCAGCGTTGCGATGTCAACTATTTCAAACTGTTCAGAGATGAAAATTATGTCCAATGGAATGAGCGTGTTCTTCATCCAGAAGCTGCGGTGCTGGGCATCAGGGAATACAAACAGCATGCCGCTGTTTTCAGGAAGCGAAGGCCTGTTCATGAGGCCTGTTGCCCACTCATCAGGGCCGTTTGCCACCTCAACAGAAACTGTTTTCTGACCTGTGGTTGTAGAGAGGATGACCTCTGTCTGCTGCTGGGAAACGCAGCCTGTTATTACCAGAACTACATACAAAAGAACTATTTTTTCCATTTATAACACCAGAGCTGCTTTTATACTTCGTCTTCAGAATTATTAAAATGTTCGTTGAGCTTGTCTATCAGATAATCGCATCCGTATTAACCATGTTCTTTCTGCCTCTCCCTCTATTCTGGATCGTCCTTCACAGAAACATAGCGCATTTCAGGAGACATAGAACGCACGCGCTTTACATGAAAGCTGCCATGCTTGCTGTTGCTGCTGTTTTCGCTGCTTTTAACTTAAGAGAGTTAGCAGCAGCAATAGAAACAGATATGATGACAAAAACAGTTGGAGCTGCTTTATTTGCGCTGAGTATGTATCTCACCTACAAGACAACAAAACTCATGGGCAGAGATATGCTGATAGGTGTGGCAGAACTGAAAAATGACAAGAGATTGCTGACCAAAGATCTTTACAGGTCTGTCAGGCATCCGCGTTACCTCACCGTGTTCATTTTCCTGTTTGGCGTCTTTCTCATTACAGGCATTTTGTCTATTTTCTACATCTTTATTTATTCTGTTGTTATGTTCCACTTTGTAACGGTCGAAGAAGAGAGGGAGCTGGAAAAAAGACTTGGCAAGAAGTACAAGCTGTACAAAAAGAGAACAGGACGTTTTTTGCCGAAGATTTAAATAGATTTCTGCTAGAGTTAGCTTATACGATTCTAATGAGGTGAAAATGAGATGCAACGATCAGTTCAGTTACTCCGATACGTAGAACAGGCAATTGCTGGCGGCCTTGTTGGTAAAGAACCATACAATCTGCTAACCAGAAGAGCGTGGAGAGAACTTGCAAGACATGTATACGCAGATGAAACTGTTCCAAATCCACATACAGGCTGTACATGGCTACCAAGAGGAACGCAGGTCAGTTATGGCAGATCTGCAAAAAGAGTTTTATGTGGAGTATTGCTCTCAGCTGTCGATGAACACCGGTATGTGGAAAATCAGGTTCCTCACTTTGACGAAGCTGGGAAAGTATACGTGAGGCTATGGGGCCGCCCTCCAAGGCATTAAGTTGTCCAATAAAAATAAATCTTGTAATAGGAACCTCTATCCAATCAAATCACAAATCCAGTTCCCAGTCCTTAAGCATCTTCTTTGTTCTGTCTTCTTCTTTTTCAACAGGCTTTGCCTCTTGTTCTGGCTCAGGCTCAGGAGCCTGCTCCTTCACTGGCTCTGCATCCTTGATCTTTTTGTATACTGCATCAATATTCTCTTTTGGCGGATTCCTTACTATGGAGTGCATGGACCCGCCGCCATCGCCATCGAAGCGGGGAATTACGTGCACATGCACATGAGGAATAGCCTGCCCGCCTGCTTTTTCCTGGTTCAGGCCGATATTAAAGCCGTCACACTTGAGGCCTGCCTTGATCTGTCTGGTTGCTGTCCTGACCAATGAAAACAAAGAAGCGATATCCGCATCATTCATGTCCATAAGCGTTGCTGCATGCTTTTTTGTGATTACAACTGTATGCCCTGGTGCAACCGGGTTTATGTCCAGAAATGCTATGGCTGAGTCATTCATGCCCACAGCTTTGACAGCTATCTCCCTGCGCGCTATCTTGCAGAATATGCAGTCGTCCATGCGTTTCTGTTCTCTATTATTTATTTAAGGCTTCAAGAGGTATACAACGGCGCGCGAGAAATCACAATCAAAACAGGTATTTACATCAGAAAAACGCTTAAACTCTGCCCAGGTTAACAGTCACGGTTTTTGCACCTGCTGTGTTATACGGACTGATGAAGGACATGGAGAGCCTTACAGGCAAACATTCAGTGGCACTGATTGCATGGCTTTCTAATGTGTGCAGGCTGCTATCAGCATGAACATGAAACATGCCGCCGCTTACATATCCCGCCGGCGCGGTAGTGGCTGTGAAATTCCAGTGAACAGTGCCGCCTACTGCACTGGTGTCTTTTATATAGAAATTCTTAACTACTGATACACTCGGTCCGAAGCTGCCAAGATCTTCTGAGCCGCCACTTGCTATCGCAGATGTGCAACCACTGTTACTGTAACCTGCAAAATTTGCTGTGCTGCCTGTGGTCCCCCCAGTTATGGTAAATGTAAAGGTACGTGACCATGTGATGCTTGTTACACTGGCCATACCGACACTGGCGATCAGGATAAGAAACAGTGATGTCATGGAAACTTTTTCGGACTTTTTCATAATTCTAATCCTATAAGGCGGTATATAAAGGTTACGAAATCCCGAATGTGAAGGTGCGCGACCATGTCACAGAAGAAACGTGGGCAAACACAGCGCCTGCGAGCAGCACAACGAATAAAACAAGAACCCAAAAAAGCAGGCGATTACTGACGATCTTGGCCCATTGCATAATTCACGTTGGAAAGATATCTTTTAAAAGTCAATGACAAAACTTTCAGCTGTAAATAGTCGGCACAATTAAAACAGCGGTTACAACAACTGCAATGGCGAGGGACAGATAGATAAGGACATGCAATGCTCTCTCGTGGGCTTCAAGGCTGCTGATATTGAAGCGGAATTTGTAGATAAGCAGGAACAGCGCAGGCAACAACGTGACAAAAGCAAATAAGAGCAGTTCGCTTCCAAGAAGGCCGAGCGAGATGCCTGCCAGGACGAAGTTCATGCCTAGGGCGAATATGATGACATAAAGCAATAAGGCGTAAGCCATGAACCGCTGCATGATATCTAATTTGATGGGATCTGTATAAATAATTTTGAATGGCGGAAAACTTATTTTCTCTGCATTTTCCTGAGTTCCGGATTCTGCCACAGTACACTGCCATCTGCACGTTTCTTTACTGCGGAAACTTCTGAACATCGGAATGTCAGAGATCCTTTTGGCACCTGCAAAACAACGCAATTGCTCTTGTTGATACCTAGATACCTCGCGTCAGATGAGAATCCTATTGAGAAGCCGCCGTTCTCATTTACATAAGTGTTGTGGATTAAATGAATTGGTATTGGATAAATGCCCATTGCTGTTCCGTAAAGCCCAGCTTCTTTTTCTCCTTTCTCATACATCAAACCCAGAATTCTGTAATCCTTCACACGTTTGTCCGGAGGGAGAAATTCTACAATCGGCGACCTGGCAGCCATGAATAATAATTACTATACGAAATATTTAAGCATGCTGGTGTAAGATGTGGGCTTTAGTAATAATGCACTTCTCCTTCAAAGTTCTTTTCTCTTAAAAAATCCTCAAATTCTTTGTTCTGCATTTCTTCCGGTACCAGACAAATATCAGAGATGTCAAATCTGCCGTTTCTGGTTTTGCGGTATTTTTCCCTCTCCACTGCTGCAACAAGAGTCCAATGACCTTTGCCTTCAGTCAGCTTCTGAATTACCAGAATCCTTTTCCAGTCATAAGGGAGAATTTCTTCCCGCAGGTTGTCCCTCAGTTTAGAATGAATATAGATGCTGTGCGACACTGATATTTTTGTTATGCGTCTTTAAATAAGGTTTTGAATATATAAGAAATAATGTCCGAGAACAGCACTAGGGTTGGTGATAGTAAGTGGTTGTATATGGTGTGCTTGGTACCCATATTATCAATGGCACTAGGTCTTTACAGTGTTGTTCAACTTGGCCGTAGTATTAATCAAACGAAACGAGAAAGTGAAGAAATAAGGCAAAAACTAGAACCCTCTGCATTATATTTTGATCATAATATGCCTGCAAGAATGAACGCCTTTAATGTCGAACATATGAAATATGACACAGATGTTAATGGGAATGGTAAAATAGAGTCAACATTTATCGATGGCATAACAGGCATCAGATACGTCGTAGAAAGGGACCAGAAAAGTAGAGAATTGAGAATTTATCCTGTTAAAAAATAATGTTATTGCACACAGTCAGCACACCATTTCCTCCATCACATAATTCTTGACAGCCGCTTCAAACTTCCACTCCTGCACATAGCCCAGCTTTTCTTTTGCCAGTGCGAGATCAGCCTGGGTATGGGTTTGGTAGAATTCGGAATAGGGATTGTCTATGTAATCTGGCTCTAAGCTGGTGCCGAGAG
>JACQNX010000054.1 GCA_016202875.1 Candidatus Aenigmatarchaeota archaeon
TCAGAAGAAAGATGCTGCAAGAGATCGGGGTTTTTGATAGTGCTTACTTCTATGGTAATGAGGATACGGACATCGGGTGGAGGGCGAATATTGCCGGCTGGAAAGTAATATTCAATCCCAATGCAGTTGCATACCATGAAGAGAATGCCACAATTAAAAATATGGCATGGTACACCACATTTCATGGCACTAAAAACAGAATAAGGTCATTAATGAAAAACTATTCCAGTACAAATGTGATCAAATATCTCTCACTTCACCTGCTTATGGTGCTGGGTAAGACAGTAATCAGCAACAACAAATCAGCACGGTTAAATGCGATTGCCTGGAATGCTGTGCATATTTTATCAACACTCCAAGAGCGCCAGCATGTTCAGAAAACAAGGAAGATAGACGATAAAGAAATAATGGCGTACGTCTTTTCGCGACGGCTTCCAAAAAGAGCAAAATCATAGTTCAGTTTTTGCACCAAAAGATATTGTTAGTGATAATGCTTTTATAGTAACATACAATTAAGTATTTAGCAACTGATACCACGATACCGTAAACTTAAGGGCTAGATACAGCTAACTGGTGAAAATATGGCGAATATACTCATCTGCGACTTACCGTGGAAAGGCAAGAAATATGCTGGCAGAACAGGCATGCGCTGGGCGCATACATCAAACAAAGAGCCTGTTGTAAGCTTCAGGCCTTTTCCATTTTACCTTGCTACCACTGCGGCTGTGCTGGAGAATGGCGGGCACAGGGTAATGATTTTGGATGCGCTTGCCGAGCGGCTGGACGACGAGACATTCTTCAAGAGGGCTGTTGACTTCCAACCAGATTTTATTCTTGCAGAGGTTCACACACCTTCATACAATAATGACAGATTTTATTTTGCAGAGCTGAAGAAGGCCACAGGCGCTAAGAATATTTTCGTAGGGCCACATCCAACAGCTATGCCAGAGCAGGTGATTAAGGAAAACCCAGGAGTAGCGGATTTTGTTGTTATCTCGGAATACGATTTTCTGGCACTGGATATAGCAGAAGGGCGTGTGGGAGAAGGGATTGTGAAGCAGCATGAGGTTACAGACATAAACAAAATACCATGGCCTGCACGTCACCTATTCAAGATGAATTTGTACAATGAGGTGTTCTGCCGAGAGTATCCAAATATACAGCTCATGGGCTCGCGCGGGTGCCCTTTCATGTGCACTTACTGCAATGTCTTTACCATGAATAACTTCACGCGCAAGCAAAGAACGAGAGAGCCTAAAGACATATGGGATGAGGCAGAATTTGTCGTAGCCAAGCACAAACCCAAGGAACTTTACTTTGATGACGATATAATAAATGCCACACCAAAATGGTTTGATGCATTCCTTCAAGAGAAGATTGACAGAGGCATTGATATTCCTTTCACATGCATGGGACATGTAAATATCAGCGAACAACTGCTGGAAAAAATGAAACAGGCAAACTGCGTTGGCTGGAAATTGGGCATCGAATCTACTGATGACAATGTACTCAGGACGCTCAGGAAAGGAACAAACCACGCTATACAGATGAGGACACTAGGCAAGTGCAAGGAACTTGGGATAAAATGCCACCTGAATTTCTGCATAGGACTGCCCGGGGACACGGAAGAAACAGTCAAGAAGACGCTAGAGTTTGCAGAATCGTGGGGCGATCATTATCAGGTAAGCATTGCCGCGCCGCTGCCCGGAACAGAACTTTTTGAAGCTGCCTTGAAGAACAGTTGGATACAGGAAATAAACTGGGATGAGTTTGATGGTATGGAGGATGCTATTATACAGTATCCGCATCTTCCTATTGACACACTCAAGAAACTTGCCATGCGAGGTCAGAGCAACACTTACAAGAAAACCCTGCTCACAGGGGAATGGAAGAAATATGTAAAAATGATTTACAATGAAAGAGGCGTGACTGGAGTGGCAAAGCTCGTTTTCATCCGCGGCCCTGGTATAACAAAAGAAATACTATTTTCTCGCAGCGCTGATTAAGTAAAGGCTAAATGTTGGGGATAGTGTTATGTACTATGACATCAGGATGAGATATGCCAAGAAGCAAGAAAAGACACAAATTAAAAAAATAGAGGAAGACATTGGAATAAGAATAAACGAGATCACAAACCTTATCAGAAACAGATTCAGTGATTATGTGCTCTCTTTTGGCCTGACAGGACCTATGGCGCATGGAGAAGCTACTATATTTTTCCATGGTGACAAGACAGGCAGCGATGTGGATCTTGCGATTGTGACAAAATACCGTTCGCTGAGAAAACAAAAAGCGTTGGAAAGAGAAATCAGGAAAGCATTTGGCGGTACGGGACTGGAAACCGGGCCTCTATTTTTTGCGCCGACTATATTTGAGAGGCCTGATTTGCTTTTTTCAGAATATGCTCGTGCAGGGCAAGTTCTCTTTGGTGAGCACGTCAAGTGCAATAAAGATATAGCTGTATGGGAAGCTGCAAAGATACTAACATCGCGATGTGGTGCATTTTTTGAGAATATTTCGTTTAGCGATGGGATAATGCTTTCTCAGAAATTTCCTTATGCATGGTCAAAGTCTGTCATGGCTGTTGCGGAGGCTATGCTTGTGCTGGAAAACAGATACGCATTTTCCATTCAGGAGCGCACTAGGAAGATAAAGAATTCTAAATACGCGAGGCACATGCCAGGATTTCTAAACCTCTATCAAAAAGCATACATATGCAGGTACACAGGAAAGCTGCCAAAACAAAGAGGCCTCATCGCGGATACGGCCAGTTTCATCTCTTTTGCTTTTAATGAAACAGCAAAGATACTGACTGAAAAGAGTGGGAAAGACCTTGCAGACCTTGGCGCACCATTTCCTAGCATAATTTCTACACGCTTCTTCTATTTCATAAACATGCTGAAGAACCGGCATATCGGAATTCCATTATCCGAACCTTTGGTCAAGGAATTTGCAGAGATGGGAAAGATGTTTGAACAACTCAAAGCAGGCGAGATGCCATCTGAAAAAGCAAGGCAACAGAGTGTAGAATTGTGGAAACATGCAGAACGATTCTGGTTACCATACTAATTGCTACCTGGTTTATAAACCTGCAGCCTTTTTAATAAACTTGAACAACTCAATAATCTTTATTTCTTTCTTGTGCACAAGAAGGTTCGTTACAAAAACTCCTTTAGAATCTGGGAAAGCAGGATCAAAGCCGTGCCAGCCTTTCAGGCCGCCTTTTATCGGTGCAAAGTAATCTGGGAAGATGCGTGTTTCAGGATCTGCGAGAAATATCAGTTCGCCATAGCGTGTCTTGTCGGGAAAATCAATCCTATACCTTTTAAGCAATTTGCTGTCAAGAAATGTTATTCCCTTTACACTTGCCAGTGTTGATATGATTGCCTGTTTTGCCTCTTCTGTGGCAGGCCAGAAGCGTGCCATAGTAGAGTCGTAGAATGCGATATAGTCTCTGCCGTTTTTTAATTTCGTTACTGATAAAATTTTCTGGATGTTAATAAAATTCTTCACCTCGCACATGCCATGGTCAGAAAACAGCATGAAATGTATTTTGCTGTGCAAGCGCCTTGCATTTTCAAGAAGCTCCTTTATCTTGTTGTCAGCTTTTTGGAGATAATTCATCACCTGCACAGAATAAGGGCCATGTATATGACCCAGCTCATCAGAGCGGTAGAGATAGTAAAAGTCTATATCGCTGTCTGTGAGCGTCATATCTTCTAACGTCCTGTACTCACCAAAATAGCCTTCAGAATCTGATTGCTTTGAATACGTGATGCCTTTTTTATCCAGCAATTCGAATAGCGTACCTTTTGGCTCTGGAAGATTGTTGGAGAAATAGGGCGCTACATCTATGGGAATTGCAGGTGGCAGTGGCACGACTCTATTTTTGATAAATTTTGGTGTAAGCATTTTCCCTCCAGGAAGCAAGAAGTAGGGTGCCTTCATCATTGCCAATACATTCTTTCTGATGAAGTGTGTCGGAAAACATTTCAATAACCTCGTCCATGTGAAGGGCGAATGCTCAGGATCATAATAAAATGTTGTGAACATACCATGCTCATCCTGGTACTTCCCGCTCCAGATGCTGGGATGGATGCCGATGCTATAGCCTAGCATAGAAACGATGCTGGCATAACAATGCTTTTTGGCAAAGGCAGTGATAAATGGCATGCCAGCTTTCATCTGTCTCGGATTTACACCATCTATCAAGATTGCAATGGTTTTTGTCATGCTTATATGCTAAACGATAATTTTTAATAACACTCTAAGGATAGAGGAGCATCACTTATGGCCAGCGCTTTTCTTTGCAACTATCAGTAGAAATGGCATGCCTGCTATGCGAATTCTGCGCCTGAGAGTTGTGTATGGCAGCTCTTTCAAGTACTTTTCTATTCGGGTACCTGTATAGCCCACTTTTTCAAATATAACAAGACTACCATTGTCTACTAGCATTTTATCTATATTTTTTGCCACCTGGCTTACATAATTTTCCGGAATGTAAGGCAGAATGCCAACGCATAAGATGAGATCATATTTCCCTCTGCAATAATTGATGACATCGTGATGCAGGAACCTGACTTTTTTGTTGTTTTGCATGGCCACATTTAATGCTGTTGCAGAAATATCAATTGCTGTTACAGACGGGATTGTGACTGCGAGCTTGGCTGTGATAAAACCATAACCACAACCAAGGTCCAGCGCAGATCTGTACTGTTTGTGAGGGATATTCTTGACAATATCCTGTGCGATCTGTTTATGGTATTCAAGAGAGCCAAAACCCTTCCTCTTTTTATACGTATGCTCAAATCTCTTTTTTCTCAGGAAGGAAAATCTGTTCAGACCATGCCTATACAACCTGCTCGCAAACATGTAGAGTTTACTCATACAAACAACTCTGTGCAGAAACAATAAGAACTTCACTTAGGGGCATCTTCTTTCTTTTCAAGCCACAAGACTTCTGGGAATTCGCCAGACACTGTACCATCTTGCACATACTTGACTCCGGTCTTCATACAGATCCATGCACGTGCCAGCTCTTTGCCAAGATAAGCTGCATGGTCCATGCGCGAGAGAAGGCCCTCTGCTATAATTAGTTGGCAAATCTTCTGCGGGCTTTTCCCCTTTACTAATATTTTTATGTTGTTGACATCATCGTATTCACAGACGCCTACTTCCACCTCTTGCGTCTCTTCATTAACACGGATCAGAAAATAGCCTACAGGATCTGCTATCCATTCATATGTCTTATCATCTGCAGTAATTACTTTTGCATTATTCCACTGGATTGCATTCCATATATATTTCTTCACATCTTCTTTCATCGCCATCAATTCCAAAACTCAATAATATGTCATACCTTCTTTTATGGCCTCACGGCCTTTTTTGCAAAATTCCAAAATCTCTTCGGCAGTGAGGTTATTATGCTTGATAAGAATCTGGTTTGCACCACCTTTGCCTACTTGGTAGTAATTTTCCCAGCTACTGCCTTCAGGCTTTATGATTTCTATGCCAAAGTTCTGTGGATTTTCCCAGAGCGGTGTTGCAGGAAACGGCGTGAGGGGATAAAAGTCGCAATACTCTATTTTTAGAGACTTTGCAAATTCTATTGTCTGCTGCGCTGTTTCCTTTGTCTCACCGGGCAGGCCTATGATAAAGAAGCCTTTTATCTTTATGTCAAGCTCATGGCACCAGTTCACTGTTTGCCGTGTTCTTTCTAGGCTGGCACCTTTGCGAATATTTCTGAGGATCTGTTCATTGCCCGACTCAAAGCCGAAACTCAGGACGTCACAGCCTGCTGATTTCATCGTTTTGAGCAACTCATAGTCTACAAGATCCACGCGCGTTGTGGCGCGCCATTTTATGGGCGGGAGGCGCTCTTTCATCAACCTGCAGATTTCATAGACGCGCTGCTTGTTGAATGTGAATATGTCATCAACAAAGTAAAACGCACGGATGTTGTATTTGTTTACAAGTAGTTCTAGTTCTTGGACGACGTTTTCAGGACTTCTCGGGCGCCATTTTTTAATTTTAGCCGAGCCGCAAAACACGCACCCATAAACACAACCACGGCTTGATGATACAGTAATAGCTTTCTCGCCTCCAATAAGCATGGAGTATCTTTCAAGCCTTATTCCTTCGTAATCAGGGAATGGCAATTCATCAAGGTTTTCCACTGGCGGCGAAACTATTATTTTGATGTTTGACTTTTCCTCAATAATTTTTTTCAAGCCGTTTTCCCCATCACCAACGACAATATAGTCAAATGCTTCAAGAGTGGGTTTTTCATTGGGTACATCTGTGACATGATTTCCACCAGCTACAAGCAGTCCTGTAAAGCCGGATGCACGAATCTCTTTTGCCAAGGCTATGCAGCTGTTATAATTTGGTGTTGAAACAGATATGCAGATAATATCAGGCGTCTCGTGCTTTATCGCCTCCATTAATTGTTCCCTGGTTTCATGATTCAAATCAAACAGTGCTGTTTCATGCCATATGCTTTTGAGATAAGAAGACAGACAGGCGATGCCTAAAGGCGGACGGTCCCCAGGGTGTTCGAGGAACCAGTCATGCGGACTTACAAGGAATATTTTCATACGATCACTTTTTTGCTTTTATTATAAATATCATGGCAAATCTGTTGGGTACTCTATTGGCAAGTCGCAGTTTCAAACCAAAAGGAAGAAGGTGCAGACCATATGCCACTGTATGTATAAAGAATTTTTTCATGCTTTTAAGCTTAACCATATCTTCGAGTGTTTCTTTTTCAATGAAGCCTGGCGTGTACTTAATTTCTTTTACCTGTAAACCTGCATCATGTAAAGCCTGCAGCGCATCACTGAGACACCATCTTTTTTTATGATGTATCCCATCTGCTGGCAGATTTGGCACGCCAAGAACCAGCGTGCCGCCCGGTTTTAGACACTTTCTTATCTGCCTCAACATATTTACAGGTTTTTCTATATGTTCGATTGTCTCAAAACAAATAATAGTATCAAATGAATTTTCTGGCACAGGGTATTTGCCTTGCACATCTGCCTGAACTGTTTTGAATCCGCGCCTGTGCGCTTCCTTTAATCCTGATTTTGATATATCCAACACAGTTGCCTTTTTAACATCCAACCATTCAAGGAACTGTCCATTACCTCCGCCTACATCAAGCACCTTAAGACCTTCAACGGGCTTGATAAATTCCTTTATGTGATTATAGCGCAAATCGTAGTAATCCATGCCGCGCTGTATATGCTCCTCTTCCCAATAATGTTCATAGTATTTTTCATAATCAAAGTTTTCCATTCTTCAACACCACAAAAGCTTCTCTCAGAGTGATGAACTCTACTTCCATTTCCACTAATTTTTCTATCAAATCTTTAAATTCCTGAAACTTTTTGTACTGATAATATGTATGAAAACCCAGCACAAATATGCCATTTTTGGATTCAACGCTTTTGATGATGTAGTTTTTGATTATAGCGTAATCTTCCTCATTTACATCCATCTGCCATTGCTTTGGGAGGCGCAGCCATGGTATTTCGTAAAGTGTCCCAAGGTCTAGGAGCTTTTTTACCGGATAAAATGTACCTACAGACGAGTCGATGGAAAAGCCCGCATTTTTTACATTTTCTACTGATTGCTCATCTCTTGATGTCCATGGAAAGCGCCATGACACGACATTCCCATCGTATTTGCTGAGCTCTTTATAGCATTCCTTTGCACTCTGGTAACTGCCCTCTCTTTCTTCTCTTGAGTGAGACAGGCTATGACCTGCTATTTCATGAGCCATATTTACAAGCTGCTTGATAATTTCTGGTTTTGTCTGGTCAAGGGTGAGGAAAAACGTTGCCGGGATGTGCCTTGATTTGAGATACTCTGCTATTTCTATATTTTTTGCGTCAATATAGTCATCAAAAGTCAGAACCACTATTTTTCTTTTTGCACGGCCTGAAGACACATAACCAAGATACTCAACTACTCTTTTGAAAAAAAAGTAAGCCCTGACATACACAAGGCTCACCACCACGCAACCTGCGCGGCCCTGTAGAGCTTACTGCAGCCGCGGCAAAGCGCAACTTTGTCTCCCATCTTCTGCCGGTGCAAATCCCTTATTTTAGAATACAGCTCGCCATCCCAGATATCAGCCAGGCTCTGAGTGCCGGCGTCGCCAAGAATGACTTTGCCGTCGAAATCAACACAGCACAGCGCTACCTTTCCGCTGCTCAGCACGATCATTTCATTCCACAAACGCCTGCACGGATAAACGATCTTTGACCTCTCCACCTCAAGCCCGCCTTCGTGGCCCTCTCCCTCCCTGTTGTCAACGATCCCGAAGTCGTAGCCGTCCACTACACCATTCCAGAGCTTCTTGAACAAATCCAGTTCGTGGTAGTTCTCTTTCTGGATTGTGCAATTGACTTCAATTGCCGGCTCGCTCATCCCGCGCCTGTTCCTCTCTTCAACAAGGCGCCTTATATTCGCCGTCACCATGTCAAATTTGCCGCCTATCCTTATTTTTTCATACGTTTCTTTGGTGCCGCCGTCGAAGCTGAATATGATTTTATGCGGCGGATTCTCGAGCAGCTTGCTTATCTTTCCCTCATTAAGGACTGTGCCATTGGAGTAAAACATGACGTACATCCCCCTGCCCCTTACGAATGCAATGCGCTCGAACAGATGGGGGTCCAAAAACGGCTCGCTATAGAAAGAAAGAATCAGGGATTTCACGCCCATCGCTTCCGCGTCCAGCGTGATTTTTTTGAACAGTTCCATGGGCATGGTGGCCTTCGCGCGCGTCATATCCTTATAGGGGCACATGATGCATTTCAGGTTGCAGAGATTGAATGTTTCAATGGAGATGGCCTGCGGGAGCTGGACATCACTTAAAACAGAATTAACCCTTTTTGTGTAGATTTTGTCATAAGCGATGTAAAAAGGGTACCTATTAATGAGGGCAAAAATTATCTTTTTCAGGCTGTAGTGGTCGTTCACGAACTGGCGGACAGAATGATAGAGTTTTTGCATAAAACCACAGCCGACTTCGCAATTACCACTAAGCAAAACAGCTTAAAAACCAATGTCTTCCGGCGCGCTATAAAGACTTTTTGGGGCGAACAGTGAACTGAGTTTCCAAGCGCGCGATTTCAATGTTTTTAAGTTTTGCATCCAGCATTGTTTAGATGCCAACATTAAGCGTCATACTCCTGACGCATAATACAGGAGAAATAATAAAAGATGTAGTCAGACAACTGGACAAGGCTGCAGATGAGATAATTGTGGTTGACGATCTCAGCGAGGACAATACAACAGAACTCGTCAGGAAAACGACAAAAAAGGCAAAGATCATCCGGCACAAACTCACAAATCATGGAGAACAGAGGAACATCGGTTATGCGAGGGCGACAGGCGAATGGCTGGCTTGGGCGGATGATGACGAGGTCTGGAGCGACGAGCTCGTGGAAGAAGTTAAAAAAGTCAAGGAACTTGACGGGTACGGGTATGACGGGTTTGAGCTGCTTTTCAGGACGCCTGTGCTGGGCGGGGTAATAGAGGACGAGTGGCACCTCAGGCTGTTCAGGAAAGGAAAAGGTAAAAATACGCCTTCTTTTCATACTACTGTAGAAATGACTGCAGGGTCAAAGATAAGTAAAATTAAAAGAGGACATGTGCTTCATCTCAAATGGGAAGGAGCAGAGGCTTGGCTGAAAAAACATATATTCTATTCAAAAATGGACGTTGACAGCTATTTAGAAAGAGGGCTGAAAGTAAGCCCATGGAAAATGCTTGCAATGTTTTTCATCGTTTTCCTAAAAAGACTGAAGCTTGTGAAACAGGGACCTGCAGGTTTTGTATGGGCACTGGCAGCGAGCACATCGTGGATTTTTAAGGCATGCTTTCTTATTGAGGCGCGGCAAAAGAGGCAGAATCATAGGAAGACGAAGTAAGGAAGTGCCTACAATTCAACAGCTCCCAGCTCTTTCACCGCTCTGGAAAATGGCAGGCCGCTTCTCGAGTAAGCCCTGGCCAATTTCTTGAAAGCAATTGCAAGCATTTCATGGTTTGCAACAAAACGCGAGAAGCTATCAAATAAGGGAGTGAAAATGAAATAGCCCTTCAGGTAATAACTGCGCCTGTTGTTGCGGAGGGCTTCAAGTGTTTTTTCATATTCATCGACTTTTACTTTTGCCGGCGCCCCTTTCTTTGCAAAGACTCTTACTGAAGAGCCGGCAACAAGCTTAACAATATCGAAGCCGTTTATCCTGAGAACGGCAGACAGGGTTTCAGGTGAGTAGAAATAAGGATGCGCAATGTCGCAGCTTTGCTCAAACCGACCGTAGAATTCTTGCACATTCGGCACTTCTATATAGAGCAAACCATCTTCTGCAAGCGCTTTTCTGAGCTTTTGCAAAACAACATGGGGGTTTGTTATGTGTTCAAAGACATGAATAAGTGTTATAAGCGAATACCTCTTTGTGAGCTTATGGGCTTCTATCAAACCTGTCATTATATTCAATCCAAATTTCTTTCTTCCATGCTGGACAAAAGACCTAGTCGGCTCAAGGCCTTCTGCTTCCCAGCCATTTTGCGAAAAGACAAAAGGCAAGTAGCCTGCTGAGCAGCCTATGTCAAGAAATTTTTTCGTTCTGAACTGTGACAGATTTATATCTCTTGAAAAGAATGTGAACTTTTCCTCAGCACCACGCAGGCTGCGCTGGTCCAGGGCTTCTGTGGGCTGTTCTGTGCCGCCTGCCAGTTTTCTATATTGAGCAAAGGAATAAAATTCTGCATACTCTCTTTTTGTCATTCTAGGGTTAAGAAAAACAAAGCCGCAGTTCCTGCAGATAACTGTGTTTGCTTTGATCTCTTTATTCTTCGTCCGTGTTTCTAGGATTTCGTTCTTATCAGAACCACAGAGAGCGCATACGACAGTTTCCATACTAAACCCTCTTTTTTAAATAAGAAAGATAACGTAACACTGAATACTTCAGGGCGTAATATACAAAAGGACCTTTTAACTTAAGATGGTTACACAAAAATTTGTAGTGCTTTTTCCAGAAATATATGTTGTTGCGCAGAAGAGAAAATTCTAGTGATAATTTCTTCTGGGTTCTGCAGCCGCCTGCACGACTCAAATAGTTCAGATGCCAGACAAATGCCTCATTGCAAAATACTATTTTGAACCCTGCTTTCAGAGCTGATATGTAGAGATCTGTTTCTTCTCTATGATAATTTCCAGTCAGGTTTTCGTCATACCGCAACTTGTTAAAAACTTCTCGGCGAAACAGGGAAAACGGCAACAGCGTATGGAGCGTAACATTCCTGCCCAGATCAACAGAGAAGTTGACGTCAGTGGGATAGCAGATGTAGAGGTCTTTTGCTGCCAGCTGCTTTACCCTTGCCAATGCAGAATTTTTTCTTTCGCCTGCATAGACGAATATCTGACGCCCTCCTATGATGTCTGTGTGTTCTTTTTCCATGTTTTGCATCAAGACGGCTACATAGTCTGGAGTAAATTCAACATCATCCTCGCCAAAAATTATGAAGTCGCCTGTTGCGTGAGCCACGCCAAAGTTCCTACCACCTGGAAGGCCGAGCCTTTTTGCAGGGGCGAAATATTTTATTACCCTGTGCCTTTTTATGATACCTTTGATCTCGTTAAAGGCGAAGCCGCCATCGTCTACAATGATGATCTCCTTTACAAATTTCTGATTTAAGTAAGAGGGCAGCGTCTTCTTGACAACACCCCCCCGTTTGTATGTCGGAATAATGATGCTAACTGTTTTCATGATGACCACATTTATAAGAGAAACGAAAGGCTTTTAATTCCAAATGTTGTAGCAGAAACAATTTAAGTATGATAGTTTCATACTCTAGCATGAAAGACAAGATCGCCATCTCGCTCCACAAGGAGACCCTAGAAAAGATAGACAAAAAAATAGATGGCACAAATATCCGAAGCAGAAGCCAGGCTATCGAGATACTGATTAAGAAAGGACTGGCGCTCAGCACTGTGAATACTGCTGTCCTGCTTCTCAGTAAAATGCATGCCAACATCCCTGCCAAACCTTTCAAATCTTCTAGTGTTCTGGACCAACAAACAGAATTTTTCAGAAAGAACAATATCACAAATATTTATGCTATAGTGCAGGGCGGGCTTGAAACAGATAAGGTGACTGTTATAAAAACGAACGAGAAAACAAATGGAGATGCGCTCAGGCAGGCAAAGGGTGTGATAAAAGATAACTTCGTCGTGATGAGTGGTGACATCTACACTAATTTTGACCTTGCAGGCATGATAGGCAAGCATATGACTTCTGGGAAGATGGCTACAATAGGATTAATGAGCTCGCCTACACCAGGGAAGTACGGGACAGCTGTCATGGAAGGCGATATGGTTGTGTCATTTGCAGAAAAACCGAAAAAACCTGAGTCTCACATCACCAATGCAGGCATTTATATTTTCAGCCCAGAGATCTTCAGCATATTGAAAGGGTCTATTGAGAAAAATGTGCTGCCAGAGCTAGCACGAAAGAAACAACTTGTCGGATATTTTACAACAGGCGAGTATGTGCATTTTGGGGAGATGCAATGATATTGTTAACGTATTTTTGCCAAAATCGTTTTTGCAGCTTCTATGACATCTTGCGCGCTGAGATTTTTCATGTGCTCATGATCGCATTCCGGAAACTGGGCGCGGAACGGTAGGATGCATGGCGGCTTATTGTCTTTCCGTAATCCCATACAATTCTTGCCATAAGGGCCGAAGCGCTCCGGCACATTGGGGCCAAAGAGCCCAAGTGTAGGCGTGCCCATGGCTGCTGCTATGTGCATGGGACCTGCATCGTTGGCAATGACTAATTTCATTTTTGAGAAGAGATATGCAAGTTCATGTAGAGAAAGCTGGCCACTAAGGTTTTGTATTCTGTTTCTGTGCTTGCAGCAGCTGATGATTCTTTTGTTTAAGCCTTTTTCATTTGCAGCGCCAACCAGATAAACAGCCCAGCCTTTGCTTGCAAAAAAATCACAAACAGCAGCAAAGTTCTCTTCGGACCATCTTCTTGTTCTGGATGTTGAGGCAGAACCTGCGTGAATGGCAAGGGATTTTGATGGAAGCGCCATGTTTAAAGGCTTTACATAGATTGGCACAAGCGCTCTCGGTACAGGAAATAACTGGAACGACGCAAATATTCTGTAAAAAGACAGAACTGCATGTTCGTTCTCGTCAATTTTGACTGAGCGCGTATAAAGATGACGGCGGTTGTCTAAGCCGTGGCGCACGGATGCCCCTGATATCGCACCGAGTACTGCGGAGAATTTCATGTACGGATCAGAATCGATAGATACAGAGAAGCGGTATTTACGCAGGGAGAGGATTGCAGCAACGGCTTTGAAAGGGTTCTTGAAATCAAAAATAACAACTCTATCAATAAACATTTGGCTTTCGAAAACAGCTTTGTTTTGTTTTGTGCAAATTACAGTGATATTGTAGCCCTTGTTCTTGAGTGCTTTGATCGATGGCAGTACTAGTACGCTTTCACCAATTGCCCACAATTTTATAACGAGTACATTTTTATTTTCCGCCCTGTTTGTAAGAAAAGGCAACAGCATCCACGACCAGACGTAAAGAAACATGCCAAAGTATCTATCAACAATGCGCAACATTTTCGCTTGCATAAGAATCATTTTTCATTCGGATAAGGCGGCGGTATTATGAGATTGTCGTGTGCGAACTTGTTTGCCTCTTCATAAGCTTCCAATGTCCCTATATCTATCCAAAATGTTATCTTTTCTGCAAAACCTGCGAGCTTTCCATTCCGTGCCAACAAGGGAAAGAGGCTTTGTTCTATCTTAATTTCCCTCTCTTCAATCAAATGTCCAACATCATCAAGCTCTAATATGTAGTAAGCTGCATTTGCCAGCCTTGATTCGGGATGCTGGGGCTTCTCGACAAACTTTTCTATCAGCGTAAAGCCTTTATTGTTCCTGACTGTTGCGATGCCGAGGCGCTTTGCACTTTCCTCTGAAACTTCGAAGAGGGCAACGGTTGCCGATGTCCCAAGAGCAGCTCTGCATTTTTTGTGATATTCAAACAGGTCAGCAACATTTACATCGGAAAGATTGTCGCCATAGGCAACTATGACAGGACCAGATGCAAGGCTGCACTCCTGCAGGACCTTTTTAAGATCACCTGCAGTTTCTTTCTGCTCTGTTCTGACAACCCTGATTTTTCCGTTATACTTTTCCTTGAGATATTTCTCTATACAAAAGGCCTGGATTTGAGAGAGCTCATCACTATTGCCGGCTATTGCAACAATGATTTCATCAACTTCGTTACAAAGTTTAAGATTGGCTATGACCCAGTCGATAATAGGAGTGCCTTTTACAGGCAGAAGCGGCTTTGGAATACCATAGGTCAGCGGGCGCAGACGCGTGCCCTTGCCTGCGGCTAGTATGATAGCTTTCATTTGAGATCACTCTATCCTAAGTTTATCATCTTATCACCAGCACACGCCTTCTATCCCTGATACTTGTGTTCTGTCTAGTATTTTTCTTCCTTCTATAATAATTTTGTTGTTCATAACGGCAAAATCGCTGTCTGCAAGTTCGGCGAATTCACCCCAGGCGGCCATGATTAAACAAGCGTCGGCATCTTTGAGAGCTTCTGTTGGCGTGTCTGCGTAAGTTATATCAGGAAATATTTTCTTCATATTTCCGTTTGCCATAGGGTCATAAGCATACACGTTTGCGCTATGTTTTTTCAGTTCCTTAATCACATCAATCGCAACCGAGTCCCTTACATCGTCTGTATTTTCCTTAAAGGCAAGACCAAGAACTGCAATCTTTTTTCCTGCCGGGTCTATTTTATTTTTCAGTATTTCTACTATTTTCTTTTTTTGGGCAGTATTCGATTTCAATACAGCATCAAGGACATCAGAGTTTTCATGTTCCTTTTTGAACAACGAAACCAATGCAGAAACATCCTTCGGGAAGCAGGAGCCTCCGAAGCCGCAGCCAGCGTTCAGGAAATGAGGCGCGATGCGCTTGTCATAGCCCATGCCGCGGGCGACTTCATAAACATCAATCCCGAGCTTTTTGCAGAGGTTGCCCAGCTCGTTGATAAATGTGACCTTTGTGGCGAGAAAGGCATTTGAGGCATACTTGATCATTTCTGCTGTTTTTAGAGAGGTTCGCATGATGGGTGCATTGAAGTCTGTATAGAGTTTTTCAAGAGCGTCGCCGCTTCTCTTGTCAAGCTCGCCAATGACGATGCGATCTGGACTGAGGAAATCCTGCACGGCGAAGCCTTCCCGAAGAAACTCCGGGCTCATGGCGAGGCCGAAGTCAATGCCGGCTTTCTTACCTGATTCATTTTCCAGCCACTTTTTAAATACACCTTCTGCCGTGCCTGGAAGCACAGTGGACTTGATGCATACAACATGATAGGAATTTTTGTTTTTCATGGCAGTAGCAATAGACTGAGCAGCATTTGTTATCTGACTTAAGTCAATGGAGCCGTCGACTTTTGAAGGGGTGCCCACGCAGATGAACGTTATGTCCGAGTTCTGGACTGCGTGTGTATAATCGGTAGTTGCAAAAATGAGTTTTTTATCAAGGGCTTCCTTGAGACTGTCTGCTACATCTTCTTCGTAGAATGGCGGAATGCCTTTATTTATGTCGTTGACTTTCTTCTCATTCCTGTCAACACAGATACAGCTGTGACCATGATGGGCGAGGCCCAGAGCAGTGCTCAAGCCTACATAGCCTGCACCTATTATGGATATTTTCATGCTGATCTAGAAAAGAATAGTAGGAAATTTTTTAAACCCCGTTAAGATAGGGCAAAAGGTGAACTATTTCCTTGGCTTTATAAATTATAGTGCAAGACATAACTTTTTTGTCCTATACTATAATGATCAGTTTTGCGGCGGCAAGCAGGTCATCAGCAACAGCATCAGGTTTAGGACCTTCATAATCCGTACCGTAGCCGGTTCGTACAAGGATGGTTGTGCAACCTGCGCGCTTACCCATCTCTATATCAAGAGGCTTGTCGCCTACGACATAAGAGTCAGGCAAGCTGATGCCATAGTCTTTTACAGCACTTTCTAACATACCTGTATTAGGTTTTCTGCATTCACATCCATCATCGGGGTGATGGCCGCAGTAATAGATTTCTGTTATCTTTCCGCCTGCTTGTTCGATTTCTGCTGTCATTTGTCTGTGGATGTCGAGAAGCGATGCCTCTGTGATCAGCCCGCGGGTCAGGCCGCTCTGGTTTGTAATAACAAAGGTCGTGTAGTTGTTTTTTGTAAGGAGAGCGATGGCTTCCTTAGAGCCAGGCAGAAACTCAAATTCATTCCAACTCTTTATGTAAGCATCACTTTCTTTGTTTATCACACCGTCACGGTCCAGGAAGACTGCTCTGTACATAAGAATCAGACCACTTGTTTATTTTTAATTTCCATCTCAAAGACATCTTTTATTCCTAACCAAAGCCAGTGCAACATTTCAAAATATCCAATTTGGACTTGCTGCGTATCTGCAGAGGGAATTACTATGGCAATATCAGAACGGCTCACAATTTCGTGGTGCAATTCACCGTTACCAACAATGCCAATTCGGTAAATGCCCATCTCTTTTGCGATGTCAAGAACTCTTCTGACGTTAACAGCTTTGCCGCTTGTGCTTATGCCATAAACGAGATCACCTAGTTTGCCCATAGTCCGCAACTGGTACTCAAAAGCATGCTGATCGCCATAATCATTGGAAATAGCTGTCACAGAAGGTGCATCGGTTAAAGACAAAGAACGAAACGTTACATCTCCATAAGGCTTTGTATCACGAAATTCTCCTGCAAAATGCTGAGAGTCTGCTGCACTTCCCCCATTGCCGCAGAAATACACAGTGCCGCCTGATCGGAAGACATTTGCAGTCAGTTCCAGAGCTTTTGCCACCTGGTCTAAAACCCCTGCTTCTTCAAACGTTTCTCTTACTTTTGTATACTCACTATATCTTTTTTTCAAATTTTCCATTATGTACACCTTCTCTACAGTCGTAATAGCAACCTTATCGTCAAAATGCTCCTGTAGGATACAGCCAATTCATGTAATCTTCTAACCACGTTTTCAGATTTACAGGATCTTTTGGACACCCTGATCCAAAACATATTTTTATTCCAAGTTCTTCTGCTTTCCTGCGTTCATCTTGGTCTATTGTTCCTAATGCATAATCAGGACCTTTCCAGATTTCATCAGGAAGAATCGTTTCAATTGCTCTGACTGCTTTTGGATCATCAAAGGCTGTTATATGCGTCACATGAGGCGATCTAGATACAAGCTCTGCCCTGTAATCAAAAGGAAATATTCTGTCGTTCCTCCCATTTCCATTCCTATATACACTTAGAGATGGGTCGCTATTCATGGCCACTGTTACGATACCAGATTCTGCAGCCTCCCTAAACAATTCATAATGATGCCGCCTAGCCGGATTAAACGTGCCGATAGGCATTACAAAACGTTTGCCTTTGCTTTGCTCCTCATGAACAAGAAGCGCAAGTTTGTCCATGTCTATAATTTTATACATACGTTCACCTTATTTTTAGTCACCGGCAATCACGGTAATGCCCAAGTCTTTGAGGCTCCTGCAGAGTTCGTGGCGCGATTCACCAACATTCGGATCAATTCTTACGGCTCTTACACCATTGTCTGTAACGTATTTCACGACTTCGCCAACTTCTGCAAAATGTATAAAATATCCTGCCGCTCTCCCATCAACTCACCCCTTTGCATACGCATTCAGCACCTGCTCCACTATTTTTGTAGTGGATTTTCCTTCTATTTTCCGGATAAGGACGACTTTGCCTCCAGCTTTCTGCACTGCAAAGCGTTCGACACACTGCTCTATGCCATAATTTTTGTCACATGCTTTCACGTGGAAATTGGGCATGATTTTTCCAATCCATTTGTTTGGCGTTTCGTCATTGAAGATGAAAACGTAATCCACTGATTTCAGGCTGTCCAGCATCTCTGCGCGCTCCTTTTCCGGGACAATAGGGCGGCCAGGCTTTGCTTTAAAATACGGGGACCTGTCGCCGTTCACGCCAACGATAAGGACGTCGCCAAGCCTTTTGGCCTCTGCCAGATAGCGTGCATGGCCTATGTGAAGAATATCGAAGCAGCCATTGGTGGTGACGATTTTTTTGCCTTGTTTTTTTGCCTGCTGCGCGATTTTTATGGCGTCTTTCATGCTTACAATCACATTATCACTTCCTCACGCAAGTCATGGCTTTTCATTACAGTACTAAGTTCTTCCATGCTGCAGGTCGCTGTGCCAAATTTCGCCACCACAACGCCGGCTGCATAATTGGCCAGCCGCAATGCGTCGTAATAGCTGGCGCCTGCTGCCAGTCCAAGGGCGTAGACACTGACCACTGTATCGCCAGCACCTGTAACGTCTATTATATCAAGGCCGTTCTTCACAGCCTTCACTGCTGTGTACTTGTCGTTTTCAAATAGAAGCATCCCATCCTCGCCCATAGTGACAAGCACATAGCCAATATTGTTATCTTGAATAATGCCTCTTGCATAAGGAAACATGTTTTTCGGAGCCCTGTCAGATTTTATTTTTCCGTATTCTAGAAATTCCTTGAAATTCGGAGTAATTACACTGGCACCTTTGTATTTCGAGAACGGCGCCTTAGGATCAACTATAACCATTTTGCCCCGCTGCGCGGCAGTATCTATTACAGTCCTGCATAAACCATCTGTTAGAAAGCCTTTGGCATAGTCGGAAATTACTATTATATCGAGCCTGTCCAGCACCTCATACATTTGGCGCATAGACGCGGCTTCGATAAAAGAAGGGATGCTATGCTTCTTTTCCCAGTCTATACGCGCGATCTGCTGTTTCTGAACTATTATTCTATTTTTCCGTATTGTAGGCCTTTCAGGATCTTTTATTGTCATATCATGGATTTTTTGTTTGGCTAAGAGAGAAGATACAATTCCTGATGCAGCGTCATCACCAACAACAGAAAAAAGGTACACATCCGCACCCAACGCTGTTATATTGCTTGCCACGTTCCCACAACCACCCAGTTTGTACTCTGTAAATTCAGCCTCTACCACAGGGACAGGCGCTTCTGGCGATATGCGGTTTACGCTGCCATAAGTAAAGTCATCCAGCATAATATCACCGAAGACGCCTATCGTAACATTACTGAAATGCTCAAGAACCGTAGCCAATTGATTCATACTTTTTCATACTTCTGGAGTCTTTAAATAGGTTGTGGGGCGATTGGGAAAATCTTATTATCAGGCAGAGCAATGTAAATATATGAGAATTCTCAAGTCTTTTCCTGTTCAGGACAAGAAAACTGAGCAGGTGTCAAAGGTTTTTGATGCAGCGATCACTAAATTTGATTATCCCTGGAGATTTGACAGGATAGAGCTACATGTCAGGGATGAAAACAAAGTCATGGCAAACGAAGAGGCTGGCATAATTGTTCTGGACTACAACGATATCTTTATTCAGGCGATGGATGCGAAAGGTATTGCTGTACTTATACTGAGGGCGCTATTCACGTTGATTACAAGAGAGGCCTGCGGCAGCTTGCCCACTGTTATAGAAGACATTATTGCGAACAGGGAGATGATAAAGAGGGGTTATGGTGAGGCGCTGGTTTACTATTACTACCAGAAAAAAATCACTGAGCAAAGGCACACAACCGGCCTTGAAGACGATGTAGTATGGCTAAGCTTTTACATTGATGATAAATACAATGCTGACTTTTTCAGACAGCAGAAGAAAGAAAGTGGCCGTCAGGACGTACGCAATCTTGTGGAATGCTTAAAGCAGGACTTGGCTGATAGAGAAAAGCTGGGCACAGCACTGCGCCTTTACTATGTGCACACCAGGAAAGCAGGGGCAGAAGCAGCGGGGATGAGAGCATGCAGATAATAAAATACAAATGGCAGGACTGGAGCCCTCATTTTGTTGTGCGAGATGGAGGCGAGCTGAAAAAAATGGACTTGCTGGGAAAAGACATTAACTTCAGAATAGGGAAGAACATATGCACAGGCTTTATGCGTGATGGCAAACATTTTCCATGCAAAAACAGGAGGGAAGTTGTGGATTCTATATGCAATGAATGCAAGCCCGAGGATGACTATTTCTTCTGCATACGGTGCGACGGCTCGGAATGCATAAACAGGAAAAAAAGGGACGAGTGTCAGGAAAATTATTATTATATTTACCTTGCTGCATTTGGTCATATGTTGAAGGTTGGCATATCACATGAATTCCGGCTCTTGGGGAGGCTGGTTGAGCAGGGGGCAGATTTCGGGGCGAAGATTGCCAGAGTGCAGGACGGCAAGCTTGTCAGGGCCATGGAGCAGCAGATAAAGAAGGAGATAAATGTCGTGGACAGGATAACAGGCGAGCAGAAGTTTAGCACGCTTTTCGGGAATCCGAACATTGCTGTCGCAAATATTTTCAGGGCTGTTTCCCTCCTGAAGACAAACGGATTTTCCCAGCATCTTATCGGACCTGAGGTTTATGACCTGAGGGAATACTATAATCTGCAAAATGTTTTGTTGCAGCCACAAGAAACGGCAGTGCACGAGGGACTGGACATTGATGGCCGCGTGGTTTCTGCCAAGGGCAACCTGATAATCCTGCAGAAAGAAAAAATGTTCTTTTCTGTAAATGCACACCGGCTGGTTGGCAGAGAAATATTGGCAACCTGACATCAAATAGATCACAATTTAAGATTTCAGCGCGTTATTAACATCATGGAAGTCTTCAAGGGCATTCATATAATCCCCGGCATTGCTCATGATTCCAACATATACATCATTGATAACGAGATCCTGGTTGATACAGGAACAGGCGAGTTCTTCCATCAAAACCGCAGGGATATTGAGCAAGCGCTTGATATCAAAAGACTCAAACTTATCATCAATACTCACTATCATTTTGACCATACAGGAGGGAACAAGAAATTCCGAGACTGGCTGCGCGTGCCGATAGCAACGCACGCTGCGGACAAAGATTTCATAGAACGGGGGAGAACGCTTGCTGAGTCCTTTCACCAAGTTGCGAAGATCGTGACAATAGACAAAGAGATCAGGGATGACGATGTTATAAACACAGAAAATTTTGAGCTTTCTGTTCTACACACGCCAGGGCACAGCGCTGGCAGCATCTGCATCTATGAGCCGCAGAACAAGATACTCATATCAGGGGACACGCTTTTTGAGAGCGCTGCCGGAAGGACAGACCTGCCCGGAGGAAATTACAATGAACTGAAGTTCTCCCTGGAGAAGCTGGACAAGTACAATATCCAGTATCTTTTCCCGGGCCACGGAATGCCAAAAACAGGCGGCGTCAATTTCCTCATCAAGAAGCTCCTCACTTCGCTGGACACGGCAGCGATGATTTAAATATGCAGGATGGAATTTTCTTCTTCCGGTTCTCTATTTTTTATTATGCTATACGACAGAAATAATCTTCTCATCCTCGTCTATCATGAACTTCACGGGCAGGAACTTTTCGATGACCCAGATGTTCGTCCTGGTATGGGAGGTTATCTTCGGTGCCCTGATCCTGCTGGGCGCGGCAAGGGCCATGTAGGGCAGGAGCTGGTCTTCTGCGTATTCGTCGACTGCAGCAGTGGAATTGATCTGTTCAAGCAGGGCGCGGGCAGCCTCCATTCCAACCTTTTCTGCCGACTTGTTCCTTTCGCCAAGCGCATTTGCGCCCAAGATTGTATGCTCAAATACAGCTTCCAGCTCCACGCCAGAGCCCAGCGAAGCTGTATCTGTATATACTGCAGTTATGTCAGGGACGATGTTAATTCCGCCTTTAATTTCTTTGGCAGCAGACGTTTCCTGCCTTTCGGCGACAGAAGCGTTTTTTAGAGCCAGTGACGCATGAGTGATGCCTGTAATTGAGAGCAGTTTGCCTCTTTCTATGAGGTTCAGAGCGGCAAGCTTTGCCGGCATAATTTCCACTTCGACAACAGCATCGCCTGATGGATAATAGCCATATTTTTTAACTATTAGAGACATTTTGTACCCCATTTTTTCTAACAATGGTAGCAACACAGATTTTACGTAATTTATCGGGGGTGCCCATTTGCCATGCGTTGCGCCGCCTTTGAATATGATCTTTACAGGCGATTCGGCATGGAGAGCTGGTATCATCATGGCCTGAAGGACGAGGCTGATGCTGCCTGCTGTGGGGATGTTTACCTTAATTTCTCCAGATTTTATTTTGCCGGGCGCGAAAGTTATTTCTGTGCTGCCGATTTCCAAACCGGCAACATCAGCATCGCATAAGGTCTGGACAGCCTTTATTGCTTCCAGATGCTGGTGCTTTAAGCCGGGCTGAGGACGGCCTTTGCGAATGTTGAAGATCCTGCAAGGCTTCTGTGTGACAGCAGAGAGCGCGACAGCTGTGCGCAAAATCTGGCCGCCGGCTTCGCCCACAGATCCGTCTATTTGTATCATAACACAGCATGACCAGAAACCTTTAAATCAGCTGTGATTATTCACAGACCTATGGCAGTTTATTCAATTGAAGATGAAACAGGATTAGCAAAAGAATTACAGCCATCTGTCATGCCTTTAGCCGAGGCAACGAAAGTTATAGATTTTCCATCTGATGCAAGAGGCAAAAGGACTCTGGACATAGGCGCAGGCCAGAGCGCATGCACAGCACGACTCAGGATTCAGGGAGCTGAAGCATATGCTATTGATCCTCGGTATACAGATATGGCGAAACTGGACGAAGAAACATCGAGAGCTATTGAAATAGCAAGATCAAGACTTTCTTTGCACCGCGGTGCTGCAATAGGAAAAAGATATTATAAACTGATGCAGGCAGCAAGGCAGGCTTTTAAAAGGGATTATAGAGCACATAATAGATTTTACATAAATGCTTTTGCCGGAGATTTGCCATTTGACTCCAACTCTTTTGATTTTGTGTTTTCTATAAACTGCATTACTCATGGATTAGACGTAGACGATGTAATTTTTCGGAGAGCAATACAAGAGGCTTACCGAGTGGCAAAGGTCCGTAGCGAAATACAGATTTACCCTTTTTTGCTAAAGTCAAATGAAAGAATAAGAAAGTATCATGAACGATTACTTCAGGAAGAGAGCCTTGAGTATTCTGTAGAAGCTGTGCCTGAATTCAATTCTAACAGACTCCGCATAAGAAAACACCAACAATAACAATAAAAAGATTTAGGCATTGCTCAAGGGCGGCCTGAAAAAGACGGAAGAAATACAGGCACAGCTGGACATGCAGAAAAGCGTAACGCGGAAGTCTTCGTCTTTCCTGAAGGACTCGAGGCTTATCAAGAAACAGAGAATAAGAGGAGACGAATTCTACCTGATAACAGAAAATGGCAGGACCGCAATAGACAGGGTTTACAAGAGGCTGAGCATCGCCTAAATCTCCAAGGTTTCCCCGTTGGCTGGCGCGACAGCTTCTATGCCTGCCGTTTCTGTTATGTCTTTGGCGAACTTTTTGCAGTCATCGCCATGGACGCAGACAACAAGCTCCGGGTTAATGTGCTTTATTATTTTGTAGAGCCCTGACTTGTCGGCATGGGCACTCAGGTCGAGCTTGTGCAGGCCGCATTTGACTTCAAAACGCTCATCCAAATTTTCGAAGATGCTGGTTTGCATCAGATTTCTGCCGGGCGTGCCTTCTATGAGAAAGCCTGTGAAAACTACTTTGGAATTCGCGTCGTCTTTGATTTCGCGCAGGTAATGCACAGCAGGCCCGCCTCCGAGCATGCCGGCTGAGGAGACGATTATCTGGTGCTTGCCCAGTGCCCTGCCGCGCTCTTCATGCGTTTTAATGAACTTTACCTGCGATAAAATGTTACGCAGCTTTTTTGCATTCTTCAGATGAACTCCGTAATCCTCTATGATCTCACTTGCAGCTTTGACCATGCCATCTATTGCAATGGTGTCAGCATATTTTTCCAAAATTAATAGCACCTCTTGTGAGCGGCCTACTGCAAAAACAGGGAGCAGGACAGAGCCTTCGTTGGAGAGGGCTTCTTCCACGTACTCCAGGAGCTTTCCTTCCTCATGCCGCCTTTCTGGATGATTCTTGTGGCCGTAGGTGCTTTCTGTAATCAGAACGTCAACTTTTTTGGGAAGGGCGCAGCCGTGAAGAAGGTTGCTCTCGTTTGTCTGGATGTCGCCTGTGTAAAAGACGGATTTTTTGCTGTGCAGCACGATGCCAGCAGAGCCCGGGATATGGCCTGCGTCATAGAGCTGGCAGGACATACTGCCGAGGCGGAAGTGCTCCCCATAATTGACAATTTTTGTGTGCTTGACCATCCTCTGCAGCTCCTGCTTGGAAAATGGAGAAGGATATCCCTCCTTCCTCGCAACTTTCATAGAGTCCTTTATCAGAAGCGCCGAGAGCTCAAGCGTGACATCTGTCATGTATATGGGCGGCTTGGCTTTGCGGAAGAGCAGAGGGGCGCCGCCGCAATGGTCCAGATGGGCGTGCGATAGCACAGCGAAATCCGGTTTGCAATCCAGAGGGAATTTAGGCGGCACAGGCTCGATCTTTGTGCCGTAATCCAGGACTACAGATTTTTTGTCTTCGACTAAAATAGCGCTGCGGCCTACTTCCTGGCCTGCGCCTAGGATTGTAATCTTGGACATTATCCAGAACCTCGTTTCTTATTTTTTGTTTTTACTTTCATTCATACATCATTAAAGATGCTTTTATATGATTGAGAGATAAATACATGCGTATTGGGATGCTGGGGCCGCAGCATTAGCAGGATTTGCATTTAACGATTATCATTCAGAAGTATTTGGAGAACTAAGACCGCACCTGATGGTCTTGCCTGCTCTGGCAAGTATGGTTGGAGCGCGGAATGATTCTGACAGATTAGTTAGAAATGGTTTCGCGGGATTTGCTACACTGGCCGGGTTTTGGGACAGGGGAATAGAAAATGTTCCTGAATACACAAAAATTGCAAATAAAATTGGCGGATTAATTTCACTAGGCTGTTCGGCGGTTATGGATACAGAAAGAAGACGATTTCAAAGGCATGAGAAGCTCACATTCAACTTTGATAAAGAATAAATCTAGTTCTTTACTTGCTTAGACAGCCATGCCTGCCCAATAGATTTAAAAGCATATTGTATAAAGATGTTTGAAAGGCGATTACATGGACTACGATTATCAGGTGCAGGCGAGAAGCTTGGTCCGGTGTTAGCTAGGGCTTTCAACAAGAATCAGATTCTAATTCTAAATGAAATCGCTAATGAGAAAGGAAATCTGACTGCGGTCCTAAACGGATTAGCCAAGAGGGATAAAATACCACTTTCTACGCTGAAAATGAACGCACATATTCTGCTCGATTTAGACTTGATCGTTTTTGAGAATTCTAAGACTGCGGAAATCACAAACCTAGGAAAGTTTGTTCTGACAACTATTCAACGCAATAATGCGAAATCTCCTCATAGCTCAAGTGGCAGAGCGGTCGGCTGTAACCCGACAGATGCTGGTTCGAGTCTGGCTGAGGAGACTGTCGGAATAAAGAGGAGAGGATGACATGAAAATAACATTTAAGCAAGACATTTTAGGAACAATAAAAAAACATGGCGCTATAAATAACGAGTTTTTGACACAATTCGCATCAGGAAAATCAAGCAAAGAAGAAGTGAAGAGGTTTGCTGTAGAGTTCTACCACTTTTCGAGACACTTCCCTCTCGTCTTGTGCTCTTTGCTGGTAAACACAGCAGACGAAGCAGAGGCTGCAGAGCTGACAAAAATCTTGACATCAGAGCTTGGGGATGGCATTCCGGAGAAGAGGCATGAACTGCTTTACAGGGATTTTCTTAGATCGGTGAGGATAGAACCAATGAAAATAATAAAGAGACCGATGCTCAAGACAACAAAGGCTTGGATTGATACACAGATACAGCTATACAGCGGAGACGAGCATTTTGCAGGTTTGGGAGCATCATTCGGATTGGAAAATATGGCAATACCTATGTGGGATCAGCTCATCGCAGGATTGAAAATATACAAACAACGATGGTTTCCTGACATGGACATGACTTACTTCACATTCCACAGAGAGCTTGAAGAGAAACACGAGGATGCAATGGACACAGTTGTGAATAGTTTAAAACCAGAAGCAGAAGAATCATTTAGGAGAGGAGTAATGGAGGTGCTGGATGCTGAGACAGCGTTCTGGGTTGGTATTTTGGATAAATACCAAATTTAAAAACAGTCAAGGTAATGTAGTTTGAAGAGATGATGGTATGGATATTGAAACAAGGTTAGACATTATAAAGAAACCGCCTACAGAGGAAATCATTACAGAGCAAGATCTGAAAATGCTTCTGGAAACAAAGGCAAAGCCCGTAGCATACGACGGCTTCGAGCCCTCTGGAATTTTACATCTTGGAAGCGGAGTTCTAAGGGCGATAAAAATTAATGACCTTCTAGAAGCGAAAGTTGATTTCATCTTGTGGATTGCGGACTGGTTCGGCTACATCAACAACAAGATGGGCGGAGACCTGGAACTTATTAAAAAAGTTGGCGAGTATTTTATCGAGGGCTGGAGGGCATGCGGCGTTGACATCAAAAGAGTAAAGATATTGTGGACAAGTGATGCTGTTAAGGACCCTGCATATTGGAAAGGCGTGCTTGACGTCGCCAAGCTCACCACAGTACAGAGAACAATAAGGGCAAGCCCGATAATGGGGAGAAGCGAGGCTGATATCAAATACACTGCCCAGCTCTTTTATCCTATGATGCAGGCCTGGGATCCATTTTATTTCAAAGCCGATATACTGCAGCTTGGAATGGACCAGAGGCATGCGACACTTCTTTCCAGAGAACTGGCAGAAAGGCTCGGACAGACACCAAGGGTTTGCGTGCACCATCACTTGCTTGCGGGTCTGCAGGGAGTAAAAGGACGAATGGGGCAGGAAATGGCGACGCTTCAAACAGAAGATAAGATGAGCAAGTCCAAGCCGCAAACTGCAATATTCATACATGATAGCACAAAGGAAATAGAGGAAAAAATAAACAAGGCATTCTGCCCGGAAAAGATTACAGAAGGAAATCCTGTCCTTGAAGCCTGGAAATATATAATCCTCAGGAAATTTGATTCGAGAACGATAAAGAGGCCGGCAAAATTTGGCGGAGCTGTTGAAATACACGACTACCATGAGCTTGAAAATATATTCAGGTCTGGAAAACTGCACCCGCTGGATTTGAAAAAAGAAACAGCAGAGGCGGTCGATGAAATACTGAGGCCAGTAAGGAAGCACTTCGAAAAGGCCAAAGCAAGGCGGCTTTACGAGACTGTGAAGAATGCGCAAGTAACCAGATAGAATATGCATAGGATTATAAGCTTTTTTGACAACGTTAGCTTATGCCCAAGAAACTGCTTGTTGCCGTTGCTACGATTTGGATGTCCGGCTGCACATTCATGTACACAAAAGAAAATAATGGAATAGTGCATACAAGAGATACGCTATGCAGGCTCGACGCATATTGGGACAAAAATACCAAGCCGGAAAAGATATATGGCATACGTGGCGAAGGCGATCAAACCGACTTGCTTGTTTGCACACTCGGAAACTTGAATACGTGCGAAAGGGTTGGCGGCCATGACGCTTATGCGCGGTTTGGCCTACACCCAGTAACGAGTGTGCTATGGCCAAGAGAATACAACATCGATAAAATAGATAAAGTTGACAATGGCTCTGCAAGGGCCGAGGCACTTTTACAAGAACTGAAGAGCGTAAAAGCCCGCCATGGTCAGAGATAACGCGGCTAAGGGAGCACCGCCCTCCACTAAAGAAATAGGCCAGATAAAACTGGACAGGCAACGGTTCAGGGAGAACAAAACCTGCCGGAGCCTTTTGATGTTATTCGAATTTGTGCAGGCAGTACGATAAATCTATCCTGCCGTTTCTGATTCCAATTCCGTCTTTTTTCAGCAATCGGATTTTCTTTTCTACATGCTTACCTTTCATGCAGCCCGCATAGCCATGGACTTTACCTGACGAGGCAATAACTTTGTAGCAGGGATATTTATCGGGAAAAGGATTTTGCCTCATTATCTGACCAACTGCGCGCGGGGATGTTTTTGCAGCGCGGGCGAGAGAGCCATAGGTAGTAATCTTACCTTTTGGCACCTTTCTTAGCAATTCCAGAACTTCAAGAGACTTTGACATATTAATCTTTCTAATCCAATGCTTTAAAAACAAAAAAGCAAAGATGATAATATGCTTGACATAAAACTTATCAGAGAAAATCCCACGCTTGTCAAAAAGAATCTTGAGAAGAGACACGACAGCGAAAAGATGCACATGCTGGAGGAGCTTATCAGGAAGGACAGGCAGAGACTTGATGTTTTGAAGGCTGTTGAGGCGTTGAGAAAGCAAAGGAATATAGTGACGAAAGACATTTCAGAGGCAAAGACAAAGGGCAAGGAGATAGAAAAGCTTGCACATCAGGCGCGCACGATTCCAAAGCAGATAAAAGAGCAGGAAGAGAAGCTGAACTCTCTTGTGTTAGAAATTGACTTGTTGCTGGCAAAACTTCCTAATATGCTGCACGATACAGTGCCAACAGGCAAGGACGACAAGGATAACAAAGAGATAAGGCGAGCCGGAAAAAAACCTAAGTTCTCGTTCCAGCCTAAAAACCATGCAGAGATTTTGGAAAAACTGGGCATGCTCGATTTGGAAAGAGGAGCCAAGGTAGCAGGGCATGGATTCTATTACCTGAAAGGCGATGCTGTAATGCTTGATATTGCGCTGCAGCGTTTTGCACTGGATTTTCTGAGGAAAAAAGGCTTCACTGTAATTGGGCCGCCGCTTATGCTCAATGAAGAGGCATTTCGTGGGGTTACGGACTGGGATACATTTAGCACACAATCGTATAAGATAGAGGGCGAGGACCTCAGGCTCATTGGAACAGCGGAGCATCCACTTGGCGGTATGTTCAAGGACGAAGTGCTGGTGCAAAGAGATTTGCCTGTCCTGCTCGCTGGTGTCAGTGCGTGCTTCAGGAAGGAAGTTGGTGCTCATGGGAAATACACGAAAGGCCTGTTCAGGGTACACCATTTCAACAAAGTGGAACAATTCGTTTTCTGCCACCCGAAAGATTCCTGGGCTTGGCACGAGAAGATCCAGCAGAACGCAGAACAACTTTACAAACAACTGGGATTGCATTTCCGTGTTGTAAATGTCTGTACAGGAGACATAGGCGACATTGCAGCGAAAAAGTATGACATAGAGGTGTGGATGGCTGACAATGTGTTCAGGGAAGCGGGGAGCAACTCTAACTGCACAGACTATCAAACAAGAAACCTACATATAAAATACAGGGAAAAAGAGGGACAGCCACCAGCGGGGTTTGTTCACACGCTGAACAATACAGCACTAGCTACAAGCAGAGTAATGGTTGCACTGATAGAACAGAACCAGAAGAAAGACGGGAGCGTTGCTGTGCCGAAAGCATTGTGGGAATACACCGGATTCAAGAAGCTGGGATAATGATAGAACAACTTACTTACATGATTTTGCTCCTGGTTTTCACGGGGCTGCCGATTCTATATTTTTGGCTGCGCCAATACAAATTTTTAATAAAATTTAAAAAAATCTTTCTCTACACACTTATAGGCACTAGTGTAATATCTTTCTTTTGGGATTATATAGCAGTAAAGGATAATGTTTGGATTTTTCATAACATCCTCGGCATATGGATACTGGGCCTGCCTTTAGAAGAATGGCTATTTTTCTGGTTCGTTTCTTTTGCCATTGTTTCTGTAATACTTGGATTTATAGGAAGTGCGAAGAAATGAGCTTCGGGCAACTTTCGTATTTTGTTTATATGGCAATATTCTGCTGGATTCCTATAGCTTTGATTTGGGCAAGACATCGTAATATTCTGCGCAAGTACAAACACCCTATCAGAAATCTCATTATACTGACCCTCCCGATCTATTTGCTATGGGATAACCTGTCGGTTTATTTCAGGGCATGGACATACTCACCTGAAAAAGCTGTCGGCATTTATTTATTTTTCTCGCCCATTGAAAGCCTTATTTTTACATTAAGCGTTGACCTGGCAGTAGCCTTTATAACAATAATCATGTACGAGCAATACAAAAAGAATCGCAACATCACATTTTTAAAGCTTTTCTACTATATTATACTTCGCAAGTGATGAGGAGCAATCCGATCAATTTCTGGTGATTCAGTGAGCCATACTCTAATTATTTCGGAGAAGCCATCTGCAGCAAAATCCATAGCTGAGGCACTAGCAGAAGGAAAGGTTAAGACGCATGGAGATGACGGCAGCAAGGCTGTTTATTACGAGTTTGTGAGGGACAACAAGGACTTCATGGTTGTGCCGGCAGTGGGACACTTGTTCACGCTCAAGCAAATAGGTAAGGGATGGAACTATCCCGTGTTTGATGCAGATTGGTCGCCGACATTCCAGGCGAACAAATTTGCCAAGTTCACGGAGCCCTATTTCAGAAACATGGAATTGCTGGCCAAGGATGCAAAGGACGTGGTGATAGCAACAGACTATGACGAGGAAGGGGAAGTCATAGGATATAATATTTTGACGCGTATTCTTGGTCGAAAGGATGCGACGAGAATGAAATTCTCGACAATGACAAAAGAGGAGTTGATAGACAGCTATCTTCATTCTGGAAAGATAAATAAGAATTTAATTGAAGCTGGATTAGCCCGTCATTTTCTCGACTTTTATTGGGGCTTGAGTCTAACCCGTGCGCTCACGCTGGCAATAAAGGCTTCTGCAAAAAGATTCCGCATCCTGTCAACTGGAAGGGTGCAGGGGCCTGTGCTGCACATGCTCGCCAAGCACGAGAAGCAGATACAGGCTTTTAGATCAAAACCATTCTGGGAACTGGGACTGGATGTTGCAATTGGGAAACAAACACTCAAGGCTCAGTACAGCAAGGACAAAATTTGGGACAAGCAGGAGGCAGACAAGATTGCGGAGAAGATCGGACAAGAGGCAAAAGTCAAAGACATTAAGACAAAAATCATGACACAGAACCCGCCTAAGCCTTACAATACAACATCTTTGCTTGCTGATATCTATAGGTACTTTGGCTACAGCCCGCAACAGGGCATGAGCATTGCCGAGGCGCTCTACCAGGCAGGGCTTATTTCCTATCCAAGAACGAGCAGCGAGAAGCTGCCTAAGGACATTAATTACAAGAAAATAATTTCTGCACTTGGAAAACAGAGCAAGTACGCAAAGGAAGCAAAACAATTACTAGCAAAAGAGCTGAAGCCTGAAGAAGGCGCGAAGACAGATACCGCACATCCTGCTGTTTATCCTACAGGAGAAGCCAAGAAAATAGGTGGAAAGCAACAGAACGTTTATGACCTTATAGTCAGAAGATTTCTTGCTTGTTTTGGTGAGCCTGCGAAAAGAGAAAGTATTAAAGTAAGCTTGGAGTCAGGTGGAGAGATTTTCTTTTTATCTGGCAAAAAAACAATTGAGGCAGGCTGGACTTTGCTTTACGGAAAATATGCCCAAAGAGAAGAAATAATACTTCCTAATATGAGGATAGGCGATGTGCTAAAAATAAAGAAAGTGAATTTGAACGAGAAAGAGACACAGCCTCCTGCAAGATATTCTCAAGGGTCTGTATTGAAAGACATGGAGGCAAAAAATCTTGGAACCAAAGCCACCAGGAGCCAAATTCTTCAAATACTTTATAACAGAGGCTACCTGATAGGCAAGAGCATTGAGGTGACTGAGCTTGGCATGCAGCTGTCCGATGTTCTTGAGAAGAACATTCCTGATGTCGTTTCCGAGAAGCTGACTGCACATTTTGAGGAGATGACTGATGCCATAGAACTAGGCAAGGAGAGAAAAGAGAAAGTGCTGGAGGAGGCGAGGAAAAGAATAGAAAAAATATGTGACAGTTTTCGCACAAAAGAGAAGAAAGTAGGCGATGAACTAACCAAGGCTGTTATTGCGACTCAGGACAAGCAGAGCATACTAGGCACATGCAAAGCATGCAATGGCACACTCAAGGTGCACAAGAACTGGCGCACTGGCAAGCGCTTTGCCGGATGCTCGGGCTACCCGAAAGGCTGCAGGACTGGTTATCCATTACCACGCGAGGGCATTATAACACGTACAGAAAAGCAGTGCGAAGAATGCGGGACGCCGATAATACAGGTCAGGCCTGCAGGCAGGAGGCCATTCAGGATGTGCCTGGACCCGATGTGCAAGACGAAGGCTGAATGGCTGGACAAGAAGAAACTCAAGAAAGCGCAGGAAGAGAGCAGGGCTGCCAGCAAACTCGCAAAAGAGATGAAATGTGAACAGTGCAATAAATATTTCAAATCCAAGAGAGCCATGTCTGTCCATATGAAGGGACACTGAGGGAAATGCATGAAATACTTGATGATTCTCTTGATTGCGCTACTAGCTGGCTGCGTCCAGACACAGACAAACGAATGGGCGCAATACAAAGTAAATGATATTACGATAAAATGGCTCGGGCATTCTGCTTTTATTGTGGATGGCGAGAAGACAATATATTTTGATCCTTTTGTTCTGGATGCAAATCCCAAACAGGCAGACTACATACTCATCACCCACGAGCACTTTGATCACTGCAGCCCTGAGCACGTCAAGAGAATACAGACAGACAGGACAAGAATCATCTCAACTTTCGGCTGCATAGAGAAGCTATCAGGCAAAACAAATTCCATAAAACCAACAGAATCCTTCAACTACACATTTGACAGTATTTATATTGTTGCCTACGAGTCCTACAACAATGACAAGTCGTATCATCCTCGTGGAGATGGCGTAGGGTTTCTAGTGGACTTCAACGGCACTAAGATTTATCATGCAGGCGATACAGACAACGTAGAAGAATTTGCCAACCTTACACAGGAAAAAATAGATGTGCTGCTGGTACCGATAGGAGGCAAATACACTATGAATGCCACAGAAGCAGCAGCGGCTGTTAAGATAATCAAACCGCGAGTTGTGATACCCATGCACTTCAATTCAGCAAAATACGGTATTACTGATGTCGAAGCAGACGCTGAGCAGTTCAAGGCCCTTCTTGGCGGGTCGGGAATAGATGTCGTGATTTTAAAAGCTGCAGCGTGAAATCCACTGCTTAAAAACGGCGGAATGCTAAGCTTAAACCCTTTTCTGATAATGCTTTGAGATGTTGCTGAAGATTCTGGGAGCTATAGATATTTTCAGCGCACTAATCATCATATTCAACATATACAACATTCACTGGATTATCACAACAGTTCATGTTATTGTGCTTTTTGTGAAGGGCATAACGAGTTTGATTTCTGACGCCCCAGGAGTTGTAATGGGTTTGACGGATATAATGGCTGCCTTGTTTATTTACTTCGCTGTTACAGGGCTGCTGCCCATAAAAATTATTCTTTTTATCGTCCTTGTAGGCAAAGGTGCTTATAGCCTGGCCTAAAAGATATCGAACTTCTTCGTTTCTTCAAGCCCTTTCTCTACTATCTTAAACTCTATAGCTTTACCTTCGCCAATAGACCTATGCTTACGGACTATCGCAACACGGTGATTGTCTTTTTCAAGCTTTCTTAATTCTACCAGAGTTTTGGACCAATAGCGGGCGATGGTGCGGGATGTCAGTTCGACTTTGTCGTCCTTTGTATAAACTTGATTTGTGACAAGGACAGGAATTTTGTGTTTCCTCGTAATTTTTGACAAAACAGAATATTGCGTAGCCAACTGCCTGTTGACCAAGG
Source organism: Candidatus Aenigmatarchaeota archaeon (assembly GCA_016202875.1). Classification (GTDB taxonomy): domain Archaea; phylum Aenigmatarchaeota; class Aenigmatarchaeia; order GW2011-AR5; family GW2011-AR5; genus JACQNX01. The sequence continues at coordinate 33,816 of JACQNX010000054.1, forward strand.
AAAAATTTGTGTCATCGAGATGAAGCCTGTAGAGGGCGACAAGAGAGTCAATTACAATCAAGGATATATCTTCTTTTTCTACCATCTTTTCCAGGCTCTGCACTATTTTATGCTGTTCATCCCAGTCATGGACCTGCAGCAAGAATATATTTTTCATATCTTTTTGCGTCCCACCAAGCTGGGCGAATCGCTCATAGGAGAAAGATCCTTCTGTGTCAATATAGACAGACTTGTTATTTTTGACAACACCCAGGACTGTGCAGAGCGCTATATTGGTTTTTCCTGAACCAGGAGGGCCGTACACGTTTGTTATCGTATCTATTTCCAGGCCTCCGTTAAGAATCTTATCGAGCGGGGTTTTGGTGGGCAACCTGTCTGTCAGCTTTTCCATGAATATGCTCTCTTCTGAGACTTTTTAGAGGTATCGTATAGAAGATTTTGAACGCAAGAAATAAAAACACGTAAAACAGAAAAAGTAGAATGAAGTGCGACACAGGAAAGTGCAAAAAAGAAGCAGCCACAAACATGATTATCAGGGACTATCTTAACAGGCCTATAATTGTCATCAGAGTATGCCGCGAACACTTGGAAAAACTATACCAGAGCGGATTCTTTTCAGGTGGCATGCTCAAGCAGCAGAGAGAAGAGGCGGAGAAAGTTCTTGGTTCTAATAAAGCTTAAATACTTTTAGTGTCATGAGTTACTCTAAATAACATACTGCGGCAGGGTGAGTGTCATGCACATTGAGATCAAGCGAGGAAAGGAGATGCCTGTAGTTATAATCACTTTCCACACAAGGAGCGACAGGTTTGACTCTGAATATGACAAGAGCAAGTTTTTCCGCGAGCTGCATGGGTGGAAGCAGACTGTGCCTGGGAATGGCAAACGATATACCTATGCCAGGAAGGGCGTGCTCTCAGAAGTGCCGCACATCAAGGTTTCAGATTCTACATTCATAGTGCCCAGCGCTGAGGCGAAGACCTTAATTGAATACATGGAAGAGTGGGCAGACAAGGTGGAGTTTGAGATGCTGGACATGATGATGAGGCAGAGAGAGTTTATGAGGAGACTTGCCAATGAGCTATAAATATCGGGACTGAAATAAAGATATTGGATAAACGAAAGTCAGAAAATCAAGAGAGCCGTGATTAGTATGCCTGAGGAAAACGAACTTAAACTGCGTATTGGGGAACTTACCGAGAGAAATGATTTTGGAAGAGGCATTGTACGAATAGCAGCGAAGGATATGAAGCACATAGGCGTTACAGAGGGCGATGTCGTTGAGATAGAAGGCAAGAGAAAAACAGCTGCTGTTGTTATCAGGGCCTATCCTGTTGATGTTGGTTTAGATGTGATAAGGATGGACGGCTTATGCAGGCGCAACTGCGGTGCCGGGATCGGGGAAATAGTAAAGGCACGCAAAGCGGAAGTCAAAGAGGCCAAGGCTGTTACCATTGCGCCGGCGCGTAAAGGTATAATAATACATATGGGAAATAACCTTCTCAAGCATAACATGCTCATGAGGCCGATAGTTACAGGAGATATCATAATACCAAATCCTATAGTGCAGGACAGAAGATCCCAGACTACATTGTTTGAGCAGTTCTTTGGGATGGATTTCGGAGACTTCCTATTCACACCTTTTGGCGAAGAAAAATTTGTCGTCGTCAGCACAGACCCCAAGGGCATTGTTCGCATAACAAGGGCTACGGATGTTGAACTGCTTCCGCAGGCAACCAGGCCTATGGAAGAAGACAAGATACCTGAGGTTACTTATGAAGATCTTGGCGGATTGCATGAGGAGATAAAGAAAGTCAGGGAAATGATAGAGCTTCCGCTCAAGCACCCGGAAGTTTTTGAGAGATTGGGCGTGGAGGCGCCGAAGGGGATACTACTCCACGGGCCGCCTGGCACGGGAAAAACTTTGCTCGCAAAAGCTGTTGCTAATGAGAGTGGGGCGAAGTTTTTTGTGATCAATGGGCCGGAGGTGATGTCAAAGTTTTATGGTGAGTCGCTCACGCCAGACGAAAGCATATTCACAATAGAAGACGGCATTGCATCAGTAGGGCCCATTAGAGATATTGTTAGATCAAAATCAGCTGAAGCTGTTGCAGAATTTGATGGAATCGGCAAAATAGAAAAAGGGCAAATTAAGAGCTATATAGAGCACCCGTTCCAGGAAGGCAAAAAAATATTCGAGATTACGACCTCAACAGGCAGGAAAATAAAGGTAACTGACTACCACTCCCTGTTCGCACTGAAAAACGGAAAAATTGCAGATATCAAGACGAGCGACATCACGCCGGAGGACACGTATCTTGCAATACCGTCAAAACTGCCTGCTCCAGAGACCTATGCGGAAATAGACATACTGAAAGAGCTGGCCGACAGCGAAGAGCCGAAGGTAAGGAGCCGGCAGATAAAAGAATTTATCAGGACAGTCGGCATACAAAGATCTGCAGAAATTCTGGGCGTTAAAGAAAAATACGTTTATGACATTTACGGGAAGAACGTTGCCATCAGCATCAAGGACCTCATTAAACTGGCAAATGAAAGCAACAATGGCGCCATCGACTATAATGCCGCCCGCATAGTTGCAAAGCAAAACGGCGGGAGCCTGCCTGCGAAAATCACCATAGACGAGGATTTGGCCACTATTATCGGCTTGTTTCTGGCAGAAGGGTCTTACACGACAAAAGACGCAATAAGAATAACCAATGAATTGCCGGAAACCAAAGAAGCGGTCAGGCGTTTCTGCAGGAAGTATGGCATAAGACTCACGGAATACCAGGACGACATGATTCTGAATTCGGAGCCGCTGAAAGTTGTGTTTGAACAGATACTTGGCATCATGACAGGGGCAGAAAACAAATCTATCACACCCAAGCTCATGTCCATGCCACTCAATCTTGTGAAGGCGATGCTGCGCGGCTACTACACAGGCGACGGCAGTGTTTATCCGCCAAAATTGGCTCATACAATTGAAGCAAGCACCATAAGCAAAAAACTCGCCAATGATATGATGTATACGCTGCTGTATTTTGGCATAATTGCCAAATGCGTGCCCAAAAAAGAAAAGACAGGCAGCATATCCTACAGGATACTCATCCAAAGCCCTGAAGGGTTCCAAAAGTTCTCAGAGATAGGATTTCTTGACAACAAAAGAAACCAAAGAATACAGAACTACCTGAATTCGAAGAAGTTCGACAGGACACAGAAAATACCCATATGGCCCGAGCTCAGGAAACTGATAAAATCAAGGCAGAGGCTGCACGCGTGGTCCAATTCCAAGACAATAGGCAGGGATATCCTTAGAGAAGAGCTGGCAAAGGCAGACCCGCAGAAAGAAAAATACACAGACGCATGGGGCATTATTGATTCTGAGCTTGCCTGGGACAAAGTCAGGGATGTAAACGAAATCAGGTACAGCGGAAATGTTTATGATGTTTCTGTAAACCCAAACGAAAATTTTGTCGCCGGCTTCGGCGGCATTTTTGCCCACAACAGCGAAGAAAACCTTCGCAAAGTCTTTGAGCAAGCAGAGAAGAACGCGCCGAGCATAGTGTTCATAGACGAGATAGACTCCATCGCGCCAAAGCGAGAGGAGGTCAAGGGAGAAGTTGAGAAGCGCGTTGTCTCGCAGATGCTCACAATAATGGACGGACTGAAATCAAGGGGAAAGGTAATAGTTATCGGCGCCACAAACATACCGAATTCACTTGACCCTGCACTCAGGAGGCCAGGGAGGTTTGACAGGGAGATAGAGCTTGGCGTGCCCAACAAGGAGGGCAGAAAAGAGATACTGCAGATACACACAAGAGGCATGCCGCTGGACAAGAAAGTAGATATTGACAAAATAGCAGAGATAACTTATGGCTATGTAGGGGCTGATATATCTGCGCTCTGCAAAGAAGCTGCAATGCATGCGCTGCGGCGGATACTGCCAAGCATAAGCGAGATAAAAGAAGACAAACCTATACCGACAGAAGTTCTGAAAAAATTGATTGTGACAAAAGATGACTTTGATCACGCATTGAAGATTGTAGAGCCTTCTGCCATGAGAGAGGTACTGATAGAAGTGCCAAACGTGAAATGGGAGGACATAGGGGGACTTAATGAAGTCAAAAGACAGCTGAAGGAAACAATAGAATGGCCTTTGAAATATCCGGATTCTTTCAAGAGACTTGGAATAAGGCCACCGACTGGAGTAATGCTATTTGGACCACCAGGGTGCGGCAAAACTTTAATCGCAAAAGCTGTTGCGCATGAGAGCAGTGCAAACTTTATTTCAATCAAGGGCCCTGAGCTGCTTTCCATGTGGGTAGGGGAGAGTGAAAGGCATTTAAGAGATGTATTTCGCAGAGCCAAGCAGGTCGCACCAGCTATAATATTTTTTGACGAGATAGATGCGCTGGCACCAAGAAGAGGAATGAATGCCGGTGATAATGTATCAGAGAGAGTTGTGTCGCAACTTCTGGCGGAGATATCCGGACTTGAGGAGTTGAATGATGTAATAGTAATATCCGCTACCAACCGGCCTGATATTGTGGACCCTGCATTGCTAAGGCCAGGAAGATTTGACAGGCAAATATTAGTACCGACGCCGGACGAAGAGGCAAGACTTGCAATTTTAAAGGTTCATACAAGGGACATGCCTCTAGATGAAGACGTTGACCTGCGAAGACTGACTAAAGAAACAACTGGATATTCAGGCGCTGACTTGCAGGCATTAGTAAGAGAGGCTGCACTACATGCGATGAGAAAGGATGTCAATGCTGAGAAAGTGACTGCAAAAGATTTTGCACAAGCGCTGAAGGATATAAAATCTTCTGTCACGCAAGAGATGAACGAATTTTATACAAGCATAATGAAGAGAAGGAAGACACAACTAATGGAAGACGAAGTCGCGACTTATACTGGATAATTTTCATGTCTGACACAAAGACAAAGGAGATGATTATGTGATTTGCTTGCTTGCACACGAACAACAGGTATCAAAAGCACTAGAAGAGGCAAATTCCTTCCATGAGATTTTTGCCTTAGTTCAGACAGCTGTAGAAAAGACACTGAGAGAATCGCGTGCTGGCCTGAATCTTGGCATAATGGAGCTTGGCAATGAGAAAAATAAATTCCTAGGCGCTTTCTATCCTGCCGAATCAAATATAATTGTCCTGAACAACACCCCACTCAGACGAATAGCAGAGACAAATCCAGAACTGTTCAAGCCCTATTTGTTTCATGTCATCCTTCATGAATATTTGCACAGCCTTGGATATCTGGATGAAAATACAGTAAGAAGCATTTCTTACAGCGTATGCAGCCAAATGCTTGGAGAGAATCACCCTGCAACGCAGATGACTATTGATATCGAAAGATTTTTCCCCAGCTTAGTCTATCCCTATGGGCTTCCTGCAAATACACAACACATGCTGTTGATAGAAGACTTAGACAGAGGAATGGACTATATTGATTAATTTAATGGAAATTCAGAGATGACAATAATGACAGCAGAAACGAAAGAGAACATTGATGGCAGCTTCATGAAATGCATGGTCTGTGAAATGCCGACGGTCATGGCATTCAGGAAAAAAGACATAGAGGCTGCTTTTTGTACTAAGCACATACCAGAACAAAGGCAAATGATAACAATAGCACTATGCATCAATATCAGATGACGCATTACGAAGAATTTACACTAACATGACGGCAATTTTCTACTTCGTGTATAAAAATGTTTAATCTAATATGCATATCATGAAGGACAATGTGCTTGTTTTGGGATCAGGCGGCAGAGAACATGCAATTTCATGGAAGCTTTCCCAATCCGAGCACGTAGGACATGTCTATGTTGCACCCGGAAATGGCGGAACGGAAAAAACTTCTAAATGCTCCAATGTAAAATTAGCATCTTACAAGGACATGCTGCAGTTTGCAAAAGAAAATGGAATAAGGATGACTTTTGTCGGACCTGAACAGCCGCTTGTGGATGGCATTGCAGATAGTTTCAGGCGAGACGATATTCGCGTTTTCGGACCTGGCAGACAAGGGGCAAGACTCGAGGGCAGCAAAGCTTATGCCAAAGAGTTTATGGGTTGCTGGAATGTTCCGACAGCCACGTTTGAAAGTCATCATTATGCAGGCGATGCTGAAGCCTTCATTGACGTGATAGCTGATGATGAAAGGGGATACACACCGCAGTACGTAAAAGCATCAGGCCTTGCAGCAGGCAAGGGCGCAATAAGCGGGAGAACGCCCGAAGATGCAAAAAGAGCCATCAGGAAGATCATGCGCGATTACGAGTTCGGTCCGGCAGGTGACTGCGTTGTGATAGAAGACCTGCTTGAAGGGGAAGAGGCAAGCTTAACTGCCCTTGTTAATTCTCACAAAGGAATAATAGACACATTTCCTGCTTCACAAGACCACAAGAAAATAGGAGAAGGAGAAACAGGAGATAATACAGGTGGCATGGGTGCATATGCACCTACAACCTTGATTAGCCCCGAGCTCAGTTCCATTATATACAAAAGAATCCTTGAGCCCACTATCTCCGGATTGAGGGAGGATGGGATCTCTTACATCGGGTCGCTATATCCAGGCATTATTGTTAAACATGATAATGGATACCCTTATGTTCTTGAATTCAATGTGAGGATGGGCGATCCGGAGACCCAGGCATTGCTGCCGCTACTGGAAACTGATTTCTACGAAGCAGTTTGCAATGTACATGATGGACAACATGCAAATATGACTTTCGGAGATGGCTATGCTGTCTGTGTTGTACTCGCATCAAAAGGATATCCCGGACGCTATGAAAAAGGAAAGCCGATAGAAGGGCTTGATGAATTGAATGAAGACGAAGGCGTAATGGCCTTTCATGCCGGGACACGATACGAAGACGGAAAATTTTATACAAGCGGCGGGAGGGTTCTTGGCGTTACTGCTAGGGGAAATACTATTTCTCGGGCAAGAGACAGAGCCTACGAGGCAGTAGATAGAATACGTTTCGAGAATAAATATTTCAGAAAGGATATCGGCATGCGCGAAACCGTAAGACCAAGGGGCTGAGATATGGCAACAGGAGACATAGTTGACGAGCATTTGATAGAAAATCTTTTTGAGCTGCGCTCGGGACACATGAATGCAGTTGTCTTTGCTTCTGGCAGCGGGACAAACTTCAGGGAAGCTGTTTTGGAATCCAGAAAACCAGGATCGAATTATTCTATTGACCTTTTGATTACAGACAAAGAACATGATAAAGGGGAAGACCAGCCTATCGGCGCAATACAATACGGACGGAGATTCGAAATCCCTATAATTACTGTTGACGGCTTTCAGTACTGCGGCAGCTGGCAAGAGGCGAAAAAGACAATAACAGGGCGAGAGGAATATGAAAGGCGCGCAGACATACTTAATCAGAAGTTTTATAACATGTTAACTGAGTACGAGAGAGAGCATGATGTTGTATTCGATTTAGCAATATTGGCTGGCTATATGAGATTTTTCAAAGGTGCGTTGCTAAAACGATTTTACAGACGCGGAGTAAACGTCCATCCAGCAAAATTGTATGAGTTTAACGCAGTCGGAAAAAGAAAATACAGGGGAGAGAAAGCTGTAATCGACGCATTAGATGCAGGGGAGAAAAAAACACGCTCCTCTATTATTCTTATCGATGAAGGCAATGATGAGGGACCAATACTCGTTTCCGGGCCGTGGATTGAATATACTGGAAACAGACCTGTCACAACTGGGGACGCTGAGCAGCAGCAAGGCGAACAGAAAAAAGCAAGCGACTGGCCTGCACTGCGATTTGCGCTACGAGAAATAGCAAACGGCAACTTCGGGCTGCACAAAAGAAAATTCCATCATGACGGGAATCCTGTTGTTGTGTACAAAGGAATAGAAATGCCTTACCAGGGGTATGATATGGATGGATAACACCCAGAAGCAAGTAGAGTACGATGAGTTTGGAATCCCTACAGCAGAGGCGCTACTTTCCATGAGACATGCGCCATTTACAGTACATGATGAGAGATTCAAAAACACAATTCGCAGAAGGCTTACTGAAACAGAGAAATCAGCTGCAGACACAATGGCATCAGAGCATGCGAGCTACGGCTCTTCGAGATTTTACCTCAAGACAATTTTGCCTGCCTCGGGACCGAATCATTTCGCAGCTATTGGCAGTGAGGCAGCAAGCGCGGCATTCTATGTTAATAAAGTAACAATAACACTAAACTACTCTTCTGAATCCCATAACTGGCCTTCTTTTATATGTGCACCTGCTGGGGCTGCAACTGGTACTGGAGGCAATCAGAGAGACAATATAGTTGAAACTGCCAGCAAAGTGGATGCGGTATTCGAGGCAAGAAGACAGGGTCATCCCGACTTCAATACAAAAAGCGATCCCATAAGTCAGCACACAGACGAAACAACCAGAGGCATAGCTGACTATGCAAATGCGATGGGAATACCACACGGAGACGGCTCAACAAAATATCATCCAGGATTCGCAGGGAACAACTTGGTTAATGTCATGGCTTTCAGCGTTGCAAAAAGAGAGCGCCTGATGAGAAACAAAGTACCTGCACTGGGCAAACCAGAAGACTATGTAGCTATATATGTTGGAAAGGCATCGGACAATACAGGACTTGGAGGGGTGATAGGAGCATCGCAGGCCATTGACATGACGATGACAGACCTTAACGAGAAAGCAGTCCAGGACCCGGACCCGCATCTACAGGAAGCAGAGACCAGGGCAATAGAAATGCTTTTTGATATTGCAATACAAGAAGGTTGGAAGGATAGGATATCGATAAAGGACATGGGAGGCGCTGGACTGCTGTGCAGCACAGTAGAGCAATTACATGGGTACAGAGGCATAACGATCAATGGCGACTTAGTGCCGCAAAACAGAGATTGGGATTCCAACACATTACTTAATGCCGAAACTCAGGAAAGGTTCATGATAATAGTTCATAGAGACTATGCGCAGAAAGTCCTTGAAGTTTTCAATGAAAAAATAGGATTGCCTTTCATAAATAAGGGCGCACGTGCCCAGATTGTTGGACGTTGCAATGATACAGGCCGCTACATATTTGTCAGAAACGGCGTGATAGATGTTGATTTGCCGCATGAAGACCTTGCCGCCGGACCACTGCAATACAGGCATATAAAAGAACCAAAAATGCAAAGACAGGACATCCCTAAGCATATTCCGTTAGAGGATGCAATTCAAAATATTTTCGGTTCTATAAACTTCAAGAATGATGCATATATCCATGATCACTATGACAAGCATGTCAGATCCACAAATATAGTCAATAGAGGAGAGGGCTGCGCGACGTTGAGAACGCATCCACTCTTTGAGGGAAAGGCGGCTTACAGCGCTTCTTTTGACTCAAACCCTGTTATAGGAATGCTTGATCCGAAATTGCAGGCAGAAGATTCCTTTGTCCGCGGAGCTTACAGGATGGCGGCTGTCGGATGCTCTGTCATCGGCGTAACCAATAATGCGAATTACGGAAGAACAACAGTGCCGGAAGAGATGTGGGAATTTGTTGAAGGACAGAGAGGAATTGCAAAGGCATGTTACAACTGGGAACTGGAGCAAGAATACTTAGATATGATAATGCAGGACAAAGAGATTGCGAGAAAACTCCAAGAAGATCCTAGGAAACACGTAACCGTAAATAGCGGCAACTGCAGCCTCAATAAAGCCAATGCGAATACAGGAACTGCGATACCCCCGACTACGATACTAGGACTTGTAGGGTGGACAAATACACCACACAATTATGCCACTTGGGATTTGAAGAATGTAAACAGCCGCCTTTTTTTAATAGGCAGCAGACAGGCTGCTTTAGGGGCAACAGATTATTTGCAGACATCTTTCGGACCTGAATGTATTGGAAATGACCTGTTTACTATAAATTATGAGAAATGCACAAGGGAGGTTGATGCAATTATCCATGCTGTAAGGACCGGATACATATCAGCAGCCAATGCCATCGAAGAAGGCGGGCTATGCAATGCAGTAGGCGAGATGGTTGCAAATACTAGTAAGCCTTTTAATGTCACTGTTTATCTTGACGCACAGATGGGCCCGGATACCCTAAATGAACATCATAAAATGTTTTCAGAGAGCCCTGGTGTTGTTTTGCAGGTCGCTGATCATAATACATATAATTTTACCCAACTATGCGCTAAGAATGGTGTGAGTGTATACGAAATCGGAGATGTAGTGCCATCTCGGACAGGAGACGGCGTTTTGCAATACGTGTCCAGCGACAAGAATTTACAATACTCCCAAAGCCTGATAAAAGAGCTTTATGACAGCAAACTGATAAACAAGCTGCATGGCGGTGACATTGCATGAAGCCAGTAATCGCTGTTCCATATTTCCCAGGATCAAACGGCGATGAGGACGGGAAAACAAGAATAAGAGATTTTGGAATGGAGCCACTGCCACTATATTTCCACTTCGGCGACGAAACACGCTTAGAAGAAAACGCAGCTATAATGAAACAGACTGACGGCGCTTTCCTCTGCGGCGGATTTCCTTACGAAGACAGGCTGGGCTTCGGCAGAGTGCCTGCGAAGATAAGGCAGTATGCGGACGCGCTGCGCCAGATGGCAGACGAGGGGAAACCTATCCTTGCCGTGTGCTCAGGAAACCAGATAGCCCATGCAATGCGGCTTGCGTTCCCAAAAGGATCGCCTTACAAGGCATCGATGCTGCCAAGCATATACGACAAGGACGGCAAAATCGTCTGGACGCGATTCTACGACAAAGTTGTCCATACGAAGCTCGTATGCGAACCCGAAAGAACAGCCTTCACCAGGAGCTTTGAAAGAAATGCCGTGATGCCACAGATTGTAGACCACGGAGGAGGAAGGTTCTGGGCCGATGAGGAAACTTTGCAATACCTCCTTGATAATGGACTTATAGTAACACAATACTGCGCTGAAGATGGCGTTGTAACCGACAACTTTCCTGTCAATCCAAATGGCTCCATGCTCAACATCGAGTCCATCACAAACAAAAGAGGCAATGTCAAAATGGGCATGTGCCATGACGAAAGAAAAGTAAATGCATTATGCAATGATGAGGCTGCGGAATCTTTCTTGTCCATGAGAGAATACATAGAAGATGGCTGCCCTGACCTAAACATACATGCAAAGCCACAAGATATCCCTATAAGACTGAAAGATTATTCTTACCTTTGCCCGACTCTGGACCAAGCAAGAACATATGATATTTACATAAAAATGCTGACAGACGACAATGAGCGCACAACTGCACAACTATTTCTCGGCGCAGGCTTTGATATTGACAGAAGGAGATTGATATGCCTGGAATTGGCAGGTGGAACAAGCATAGAGGACGCAAAGGATGTCATGAAAGAGATAGCAGCCATGGACTTTCTGGACGGCATAATGCTGAAGAAAGACCTGCCGTCTGTTACACGAGACGGACAGCCTGTGTTTACTTATGAGGTTGTCGGGAAGGAAGGAAATGCTTTAATCCGCGATTTCACCACGCGCAATGAAATAGTAGAAGGTTTTCCTGTGACATACGAGGACGTGCCTTTGCCCAATCCACATGCCTATGTCGTGAAAAAACGACTACGGAAAAATCCACGTTTAAGAGACCTCGTGACAAACGTGCAGACAGGCGCTGTATTTTTCTTTCCTGATGAAAGAAGTAAGAAAGCTGCACTAGAGAAGCTGTTTGATTGAAAAATAGAATAAAATGGGAGATGATAGAATGAGTAGTTCAGTAGATGAATACATAGAGAAAGTAATAAAACAAGGAGATGACGGATCAGAATTGTTAGCCGGACTTTGTGCGCCGACATTAAAAAACTCTGAACATGTTGATGTCATTTTCAATGGAATGAGCGGACTGGCTGTTCTAAGAATACCTGATAATTATAATGTAGTGGCACATACGTCTTTAGGCGATCCAGATAAATTAGATGCTGTTGAACATACCGCATCACTTATGGATAACTTATACCGAGATGCAGAAGTTATAAACTCAAAGCCTTTAGCATTAATCGATGTTATTGATGCCAGCGTGGGCAGAAAAGAAACTGTCAGAAAAATAGGCGAAACTCTTGTCGACAGAGCTAATGAAAATAGAGTAGCAATTATCAATGGTGAACTGGCAATTCTTGGAAATAGAGTTAAATACGAAGCAAATGTATCAGGAACACTGATAGGTTTAGTTCCTAAGTCCTTGTTGCCGGGAGTTTATGAAAGAAAAGACGCGCGATTCGTTGTTTTCGACCCGCAAGGCAAGGCTGTGCACGGCAATTCTGACGGTGTTGGCACAAAGACAGAATTTTATGAGAGAGCGGGGTGGTTTGAACGTGCACTATACGATTCTTTGGCCATGAAACTAGACGATTCATCAAAGAACGGGGCTAGAGCTAGGGCTGTATTCGATACGATCGAAAGAAGCGGAGAAGTATATCCGGAAATCTTGGATAGAGAAGCATCAAGGCTCGGTAAGAAAATGGGATTTGAATACGTGCTGGTCTATAGGGATGCCGGCAGCAGATTACAGGGGTGGAGAGAGGGAGCACCTGTGTTCAATGTAGGCGGTTCTGCTATTACAGTAATAGACGAGGAATATCTAAAAAATCCATTGATCCCTAGAGAGGGCGATTATGTTGTTGCAATAAGAGGATGGCCGAATCCACGATCTAACGGCATAACAGATAAAAGAAGAACGATGATAAGAATATTTGGAAATAACTGGCATGAAACACGAGAGGGCAGAATGTTCCTGGAATTTCTTGCAGAGCCATCAACTGTGTTTTACCCTGTATTCAACGAGCTGATAGACAGTAAAATTGCAACTAGCGTTACCCATATGAGCGGCGGAGCTCTCGAAGGGAAATTTGCTAAACCGCTAGCAAAGCAAGGTTTGTATGCAGCACTTGAAAGAATTTACGAGGCTGACTGGAGAGAGTTGGCTATAGCAGGATTTTCTTTCACCCCTGCTGAGGCAGCATATGCTAAATGGCCAATGGGCAATGAAGGCTATATAACGACAAAGAAACCTGACGAAGCAATTGCAATTATTGAAAAATACAAATTGTACGCAAAAACAGTTGGACAGCTTGAAAAAGCTAAAAATGGCAGAACCGGCGTAGAACTGATAGGAATCAAAGGCTCTAAAGGAGAAAACGTGTACTTCTCCGGTAGATAGTCACTTATGATACTTCTCCCAGATGTCCACGAACTTCACGAAGTTGTCGAGAATCTTTAAACCATCGCCACCCATCTCAGGGTTAAAATGCACGCCGAAGAATGGCTGCTCCATGTGGCCGACGATCTCGAAATCATATCTCTGAGAGGAAGCAAAGACATCAAAATTCTCCGGGAGGTCATCAATACCATGCTGGCAGTTGCTAATGGCTGTAAACACTTTTTTCATGTCCAGCACAAGCGGAGAAGGCCTTTCTATCTTAACCTTGATATTTTTTTCAGCCTTCACTGAAACAGGCTTTGTGCCGAAAGCTGAAGCAAGGAATGCAGAGCCCATGCCAATTGCAAGCAGCGGCGTGTTGCATTTTTTGACAAGATCAATATTAGGTTTCTGGCTCTTCAGGTCGCCGTCAGAAAGAATAAATCCAGAGGCTTTAACGTTCACGGCTTCATCAGGCTTAACAACCTGCTTTGACGCCCTAATAAAACGCGCGATTTCTTCTGCACCTCTGCCGTTGTCCACAATAACCAGCATTTTGACCTGATTACCTTTCTCTTAATAAACTTTTTAAGCTTGCTCTTATTTTTTGGTATGCCTCATTTCGTAATCACAATAGGCTTATCGGAAACGATGACACTGTGCTCTGCCTGCGAGACGAGGCCATTGCTTATTTCTTTTAATGCCGGGTACTCATACAAAATTTCCCGCTCCCTCA
>JACQNX010000060.1 GCA_016202875.1 Candidatus Aenigmatarchaeota archaeon
CAACCTTTTTAAGCATTTCCCTGTTATTTACTTCTTGGTAATGACTAATGGCAGAAATGAAAATAGGCGATTTTGAGGGGTTCCTGATATTGGGACTGGTAATTTTGGCAATCATGCTGGCTGTCTTCAGCTTCAGCACAGCGCCTGAGCCTGTCAAAAAGCCAATTGCTTTCAGGGAAATTCCTGTTTTCAACCTCTCCACAGCCGTGCATGTCGGTCCGCAGCAGCTCTCTGCCATAAAGACATTTCCGTTCACGTTTGATGTCAGCAATCTCCGCGAAGCAAAGACAGTATTCCTCGGCAACAAAACAGTGAAAAATGGCGTGCTGTTCGGCGAGCAGGATGTCCGCTATGGGCTCTCTATAAAAAGTCCTTCAAAGCTGGATATTTCCTTCAAGGTTGTCAAGTCCAGTGAGCTAGAGCCGCTGATTATTCAGGTTAACACCAAGACTGTCGCGTCCGACATTTATGTGCCAGGCGAGTACAAAATCCGCGTTGACAATGCTTTCCTGACCGATAGCATGCTTGTTTCCATGACCGCTGCCAGCTCTGGGTGGCAGATCTGGGCTCCGAACCTGTACGAGCTGCATGATGTTCGCATAGATGCAGAAGGCTATGAGGAAAAAGCCACGAATTTCATATTTGAGCTGGATCAGGAAGCCAAATCGTTTACATTCGGCAAAGTGGATTTGAGTATGACAAAAAACATAGGCAAGCTGAATGCCAGGCTGAACTTTAACAGCATCTACTCTGCCCCGCCCACCAATGCCCTATCTTTTCAGTTCAGGAAGTCTGACATCAGGCAAGGTGAAAACATCCTCAATATCGTTGCTGACAAGGACTCAGTGTTCCAGGGACGAGGTGTTGCCACCATTTACTATCTCAAAGAAAAAACTCAAGAGTTCAGAACACCGCTTAATTTGACAAAACCCGAGTTTGACCAGATGAATCATACAGTTATCAGATTCAATGCCGTTAATGTAGCCCGCCCTGGCGGTCTGGCAATAAAAATCGAGAACAGGAACGGCATTACATTCCGCGACTTCGCGGCCGTGAACGGCGACACGAGGTTCGAGTTCATTGTCAGGCGCGGCGAGATAGCGCCAGGCTTCAATGTGCTGGCAGTCTCCAGCCTTGACTCTGCAGTATTTGACGTCACAGATCTGGACGTGAAGCTGCGGTAACTAACCATTTTTCAACATCTTTGATATCAAACAGGAATGTATTGCGCAGTTTCGGCTTTTCGGAGAATGATTTTGCAATTATACAATAATTTTCCTTTCTTTTCCCGTTGTTCCAGCCGACAAATTCTGCTTTTTTAGCCAGATCTTCAGCCGCTTTTTTCGGATTCACATTTTCCGCCCATTTGCATTCGATAAAAATTATCTCCTTGGTTTTTTCATTCAAACCTACAAGATCTATTTCCTTGTCCTTATACCACCACTTTCCAATCTTTGTCAGTTTGACTGGAAGAGCGTCTAAAGCAAATTGTTTGCATACTTTCTCGAAAATAAAGGACATATACTGGTTCATGTCGTTTCTTATGGCATCAAGAAGTTCCTTCTGCCTGCCCTCTTCTATCAGCGATTTGTTGGGGTATACAAAGCGGAACCAAAAATTAAAATAATTGTCTTCGAGAAGATACCACGCATTTCGCAGCTCTTTTGTCTCTGTTACAGGAAACTCTTTCCTTATTATGTGCAGGTTCATAAGATTGTCCAGGTATTTTGAAATTAAAGTTTTGTCCAAGCCGGTAAAATTGGCAATTTCGCCGAACCTGTTTCTGCCAAAGCTTATGGCTTTCAGTATAAGGGAATAGTTTGCGATTTCGCGGAATTCCTCTTTGAGCAGTATTTCACATTCTTGATAGAGGAATTCGCCCCTGCTGAAAATATGTTCTTTTATGTTTTCTATGAAATTCTTCTTCCTCTCGAACTTTAAAATATAGAGAGGAATCCCGTCTGTCACGCCATATACATTAATAAGGTCTTCTGCGGGGTATTCAGGCAGAAATTCCTTGAGGTCCTTGAATCTCAATGGCCCCAGTTTTAACTGGCCGGATCTTCTGCCGTACAAGGGCGACTTGTAGTCCAGAATATAATTTTCCACCATGCTTATGCTGGATCCTAGTAGAATCAGAAAAATATCGCTTTTTGACAGGTTCAGATCCCAGATTTTTTGGAAAATTGACGGAATTGCCCTGTTTGAATGTATTAAATACGGGAACTCGTCAATTATTATTACAGGTTTTCTGCCAGCCCTTTTAACGAACTCTTCAAACAATTCTGCCCAATCCCGTATATCCGATTTTTCGAAAATCCCGTCCCCGAGAAATCTTCCCATAATCCTTTGCAGTTCCTTTAAGTTCTCTTTATCAGGCCTCTCGTCCGCAAGAAAATACAGCGCCTTTTTGCCCGAAGAAAAATGTTTTACAAGTTCCGTCTTTCCAACCCTTCTTCTGCCATAGAGTATAAACAATCCCGGCCTAGACTTTTCAAATCTGTTCAGTATTTTCAGCTCTTCCTGGCGGCCCACGAAAATTTGTTGAATCATGATTATCATATTCATATTTCAACTATTTAAGCTTTTCGCAGCAGATTTACCACCTAAATGCGTAGGTACTGACAGTATGCTTATAACCTCCAGAATATAACTTTAATTTATGGACGCCGTCTACAGGAAAATAAGAGAGCTGGAAAAAGAGCTGGAGCGCGTAAAGTCGCAGTTCCATCTCGGCAAAGCATCTCTCGAATTCTCGAAAAAGCGCGTCCTGCAGCTCGAGAAGGAGCTCTCCCGCCTCATCCGGAAGCTGCCGGAGCACGAGCGTGATATCTATCTCCTGAGAAAGGAGTTCGGCAAGGAATTCTAGCCCCTCTGAATGTCACTACTTATATATAGTGAAAAAGCGATGTCTTTAAATACCCGGCAAATACTATTACTACTATTAAGAGGTAAAGAGTGGTTAAAATGGGTGTTGTGGGCAGATTTCTGGTTTACAAGCCAGTGCAGCTAGGCCTGGAGTTAACAGGCAAAATAGGAGCAGGCGGTGTTGTAGTCGGCGAAGGGAAGGGCTATTTCGGCAAGCTTTACGACGGCATAACAGCAATGCCGGATATTGTGACGTATTTTCCAAGAATGCTCACAGATCTTGAGAGAGTGCAGCGCATTGATGAAGGCTTTAGGCAAGCCGCCAGCGCAAGGGATTACGCGTGGGGAGCATTGAAAAATTTTGAATTTAAAAAGGCATGGGAAGGTTTAAGATACGCTTTTGACGGATTGGACAAAGTCACAGAGGTTGCAACGGAAATAGATTACAATGGCCTATGGAATGCCCTCAACAACGCCGCTGATAACATATTGAGGCATCCTGTAGAAACTGCAGCTGCCGCAGCAACTGTT
This sequence comes from Candidatus Aenigmatarchaeota archaeon, assembly GCA_016202875.1. Classification (GTDB taxonomy): domain Archaea; phylum Aenigmatarchaeota; class Aenigmatarchaeia; order GW2011-AR5; family GW2011-AR5; genus JACQNX01. The sequence goes on from JACQNX010000060.1 coordinate 3,400, forward strand.
TATGCAGCCGGATGGACGGCAGCACGGGCTGCGCGTTTCTGGGTCACGCGCGGCGAAGGAACAGTTCTGGACATGGCCGAAAGGCGTCTTGGGCAAAAGCTATTCCCGGAATATCACAGGAGAAAGGCCATCAGGTATCTAAAAAGAGAAAAAGCAACAAACGCAAAACCTGGAGACGAACCACCTCAGGCACAGGCAGAGGATCCCTATGCAATTTTGGGCGTTGGCAGAACAGCTTCAGGAGAGGAAATAGATGCTGCCGGAAAAATGCAATTTGAGCGCCTTTCACGTGCTTACGATACTTTGGCTGGCCCAAAAAAAATGGGTGTATCCGACAAGGATTTGGGAAAGTAATGGTGAATCGTATGGCTGAGACAAAACCAAAAGACCATTATGAAGTACTGGGTTTGGATAGCAGAGTCGGTACTCCAGAGATTGAGGCTGCGGCCGAAAGAAAATTCACAGAAATAGACGGGGCGTACAAAACCCTGATAAATCCGGCAAGCAGGGCAGCTTATGACATCCAGCAGGCAGAATACAGGGGCTCTGTATTCAAAGAAACCTTTCGCGAAGCCTGGGCTGACAGATCGCGATTAGCCATGTCGCTGGCAACTGACGGCTATGGCGCATTGAGCACTGTAGGCTATGCCCTGGGCTTTTTGCCAGGCGTGGGCCTCGATATCCTTGACAAAGCCACAGCAATGGGGCAGACAGGCTGGATTATAGGCGCGTACTGGGATGACTTGACAGCAGGGCAAAAAGTGTTTTTTGGCACGATATCGCTGCTGGAAGAATGGCTTCCCGGGCCAACAGACCTGTTCCCTTCGGCAACGATTGCCCATCATCTGGCTGCCTGTAACAGGGTAAGAGGAAAAGCGCCTAAAAAAGGAAACGCTGGCAGGTTGTGAGGAATGGTATCTGTGTATAGAAAAGCAAAAGAAATTGCCAGAAATATTTCATATTGGATGAGGCATGGAATGGTGCCTTCCGCAAATTTTGAAGGACCAGTAATTTCCAGGCATGAAGAAACAGTGGGCATGCAATCCGTTGGAGACAGCGTAAGCGGCAGCATTTCTGATTGGACACGCAGATACAGGAGAGGCGATCTCAGTGACGAGTCTGTTGCGCACTTGCTTGTTGCCCTGATTTCAGGGGATCTTCCGGCGGCACTGAATAGCACAGTATGGGGCACTGAGGAGGCTTCAAAAAATCACAATGGGCCTTGGTACAGGATTCTTGATCTCAAGCCCGGGGGAAATGAGGGCGGCAAGGCATAAGCTTAAATAATTAATGTTATTACTATTAAGTAAATATTAATGAGGCAAAAGAAAAATGGTAAAAATGAGACGGGTTATTGTAGAACTTGGATACGGTCCATTTGCAAAGCCGGCAAACGACGAGCAGGCTGTTGCCAATCTTATCCTGGGAACAGCCAGGGCAGCTGCTGCGCCGGTGCGTTTAGCGGAAAATGCATACCGGGACTCCCGCATATTTCGTGGCGTCACGGGGCTTGTCCTCGCTGGCGGGCTCCTTCTCGGGGCTTTGCACTACGGCAAGCAATACATTCCACGCGGCGTCAGGGATGCAAGAGAAATTTATAATGCAACTATGCCAGAGCTTCCAACTATGCCAGCGCTTCCGACGCTTGATTATGACAGTTCGGTGAAGCCGGCACTTAAAACTGTAATTAGAGAGGCCGCAGAACTGTATCATACAGGACGCAAAGAATTCAGTGAGCAGCAGGAACCTAGAGGCAAAGAATTAAAACCTCTAAAAAATAAAAAAGGAACAATGGAGGAATGAATATGAAACAACTAGAACTTTATAAAGGGCTTTTTGCAGGAACTCTGTTGCTGGCGTCGCTGGCATCGTGCAGGACCGGGGATGTGAAAAGAGACGAGTCCAGGCCGCCTGCCTATAGGCAAAATATCGATTCGTCTTCGCCGGCAAGAAAACCATATGATTTGCAGGAATTGCTCATCAGTGACGTGATGTCCCTGCCGCCGGAGACACGGCTTCATTATGGCGCCTGCATGGCAAGTGTTGCAGGATCTGCCTACCGGATGATGCTGAGAACTCTTGCAGAGAATGATACTGGCTTCAGGCCTTCTGGGGACAAAAAGAAGGATCTTGAGCACCTTGAGAAACTGGGAAAAACAACGGCAATAAAAATACCCAGAATGGTTGTTGGCAATGGCTACAGAGAAGCGACAACAGTGCCTACAGGAGCTATCTCTGACGCTTTAAGGGAGATATACCTTAGGGCAGTAGCTGACGCGGAAGCCCAGGGATGCACTCCGGACAAAGTGCCTCTATTGAAGCCCATTGCGTCCGCAGCCCTGGACTTGGGAGGGGCGTATGTTCTCGGCATGTCCTATGGCGAAACAGTGAAACGATTGCAAGAGCTTCAGAAAGACAGTACAGCTCGGAGAGAAAAATAGCCTGGCAGGTTCAGGGAGACAAGGCTTTAGGCGATAATTATGAATTGTGGAAAATGCGAATACGGATGGCAGCCGCGCGTGGAGAGCCCGAAAGCCTGTCCCAGATGCAAGGTGAGGTTTGATTATAATTTATGGAGAGCGTGATATTTTATGGGAGCAGTTGAGTTTATTTTGGAAGGATTCAGGGAGTATTTTGTAACAAAGCGTGCTCATGCAGCAAGCCCCCAGCCTGGAGCAGCCCCCCCTACAGCTTCAGGAGCCTTCTGGAAAAAAGCAAAGGAAGCATCGCAAGATGCCATGCTGTTCGCCACATATGCAGGCAACATGGTTGGAGGACTCTTTAATTATAAGTCATATGTTCACTTGCCTTCAGGAGACATCACTCTTGGCGACTATCTGTTCTCATCCTGGAACGCACTTTGGATGGCTGCGGCCGATGGTGCAAGCTATCTTGTAGATAACATTCCAGGCTATAGAGGCGCAGTGAAAAAAAGACAGGATCAGATAACCAAGGCAAGAGAATCGGCTGAGAATGAGAAAAAAAGAGCATACGAGAACCTGGACAAGATGCGCGATCCGCTCAACCCTGACAGTCTTGTTTCTGATATAACTGCGGAAAAAGCACAGCTGGATGATTGGAAACAGGCACTCATGAGAGATTTGCTGTTAAGGCGCAGCAGAAAAGAGAGAGACGACTACCTAGCCCCAGAACAATATACAGAAGAACTTGACAAGATTGGGCAGGAGTATGCTGACCGGTTACTTCAGGCAAAAACAGGTGCTCAGCGTAACATGCCAACTTATAGGCAACGCAAGGATGAGATTGAAAGCCGCTATGTAGACGCTATAAGGAATGCAGAAATTGGCCTGCCATACCCTCCGGGCTATACATTGCTGAAATCCATCCCTGAAGCATTCATGGCTTACTTTGTTACTGACACAGGGCTTAAGGCGCTAAACAATGCTGCGCAAGTATTTCTTGGACCGCCTGAGAATCAGGACGCCCCGCTATACCGTCTGGTCGCGGGAGCAGGCGCTGTAACAGCTGGCTGGCTTGCGGGCTGGGGCGCATGGTCGCACATCCGGTCCAGCAAAGAGGGCGGTATTTACGCAATAACACCAGCAGGCCAGATAGATCCGGCAAGCATGAGAAATTTCCTCACAGCCGCAGGAATAGGAACAGCAGCATATTTTGGTATTAAGGAAGGAGTCTCTGAATTAGCAGGGGGTTCAGGAGATTTAATTAAGGCGTTATACGATACCATACCTTCTGGCGTGATGATAGCAGCAGGTCAGCTGGCTAGACCTTTATTGTCATTTTATTACAAAAGAAGTCAGGCACAGCAAAGGAAGCGGGGGCAAAGCCCAGCGCAAACAGCACCTGGCAATGCAGACGGGATGGGACCATCCAGTGAACATGATCTTACAGTTACATTAGAAAGGTACGAAACAGAGCTTGAGCAGGCTGCCCAAGATATACAAACCTTGGAGAGAGAACATCAAGATCTGACAAGGCAATACGAAAATCTGACGAGACAATATCAAAACGACAGGCAAGAAACGGATGAACTTCGTAGAAATAATAGAGATTTGCACAGGCAACATGAAGACCTTAGAAATACATTAGAAAGATCCGAAACAGCGCTTGGCGAGCTTAGAGATGAAAAACAATTTTCTGATATGCAAACATCTTTATTGAAAGATGAATTACGAAAATTAACAGCTGATTACAGCAGCCTCCGGCTGGAGGCCACTGAACAGCTGGATAGATTGACAGCGGAACGCGATTACTATCGCAAAGGAGCGGATAATTTAAAAATTGAACTGGGAAAAACATACGACTCTGACAGGGCTCTGTGGAAACAGGAGAGAACACAATTGACAAGCGAGCTTGAGCGCCTTCGCGGCGAATTGGCAGGAACACAACCAGGAAAAGATAAGCCTGCTGACGCAGATGAAGGCCAGAATAAGCAGGAAAAGGAGGGTGAATAAATATGGCAGCAACTTTAGCACAGCAGGCTCCGCCAAGTGCAGCAGCAGCACCACCAGGTGTTAGATTACCATGGAAATTGATGGAGCCACGATCATTATACTGGGCAGAAGCAGCGCTTAAATTATCAAACTGGACGTCCATGCCAGATGAGTGGGTAACGCTTACAGCGCTTGGACTTTCCCATCTAAAGTCAGGGCTCAGAAATGAGGGTTTGGTAAAAAAAATCGCAATATATGGCTCTTGTATTGCGCTTGCGGGTATGGGAGCATATATGGGCAAAGAAGGACTTGATGCATACACAGCGGGAAATTATGGAGAATTTGCAACGCGACTCGCATTTGCAGGGCAGGCAGCGCATGATCTTTACAGAGCTTTTAGATATCGTGATTAACGGGTAAGGGAGTAGAAAAATATGGTGAAGTACAAATCTGGCATGGCAAGGCGGACATTTCTGAAAGCATCAGTAGCGCCGGCACTTTCTTCCATACTTTATGCAGGCTGCAGCAACGGCAGCGGCGCGAGGTTAGATCCTGAAGTAAAATCTGCATATGAAAAATTAGAGAGCGATATGGAAAAGCTGCCTTTAGCGCGTGACGACTTTGAACATGCGTACAGGCAGGCAGTTACTGACAAAAAGATAACATTTTCACGGCCTGTGGCATTAAAAAACAGTAAAGGAGAGCAGCAGAGAGTGGTTCTGGCATATTATGATACCAGTACAATGGCAAGGGTATATTTTGACGGAAATAGTCCGTCACGAACAGAAAAACACATTGCCCAATATACAAAATTAATAACAGCGTATAAAGTGCGCGAGTTCAAGCGCGCGAAAAAGGAAGAAAAGGAAGAATTAAAAAGAGGAGAGAGCCCTGCTGGCATCAGCAGCATTCTGCTGCGTGGCAGGACAACGCCGAGAGAAAACCAGCAGCGGGAGCATCAGAGGCAGGGCCAAAAGGCTAAGATGCCAGAGCTTCGCGACTTTCCCTATAATAGTCCTGCGATAGACAGCGCTATTGAAGAATACATTAAAAACCATCCGCCAACAGGCTTCTTGGATAGTATGCTGGGCCTTGCTTCAGGCACCAAGACAGACACATCAGAGGTCATAAACGATTTTCATGCAAAGCGGAGAAACGCGGAAATAGTTTATGTCCCGATGAGCGTTCCGAATAAAAATATTGTGGATATCCGCTTTTATGATGATGCCAGCCTTGGATTGGCATACATAGGCGATCCGCCAACTAAGGTCTCATTCGAGCCTGACAGCATAACATACAATCTTTATGTCAGGGAAAAAGCGATAGGAAAAATAAAAGAAAAAGCCGCCAAAACTGCAGATGAATTAACAGAAGCAGTAAAAAAAGCAGTAAAAGATCCAGCAGGAACTCCAGGACAAGCTGACGAGGAATTCAGTACAGCAGGCAAAATAGCAGGCAAGGTCATTGATGCTGCAGGCGGCATCTGGGACTTCTTTACGCGATGGTAAATCGGACTTGCTGTGATCTTTATGAAAATTTCAGGAAGCATGATAGATATCCCTGGGCTGAAGAAAGACGGAAGAGTAATTATACCAGCTTTCAAAATCAGCGGCAATATTTATGGTTCCGACGAAAGGCCTCTAGACGTATACAAGAGTGCGCCAACGCTCGCGCAGTTCATGCATGCTTATTCTTCTTCAGAAGCAATAAGGGCAAGTGCCAACGAAACAGGCCGTCAAGCAAGAGGAGAGATATTCGCGGATTTTATTGATTACAAAGTAAAGCCTTTGGGAAAAGTTGTGCCAAAAGGCTTCTTATATGTTCATTTGGTCCAAAGGCCGGAAAATATAACATACAATAAAAAATCTGGTATGTGGATAGCAGGAGGCGGCAGAAGGATTGGTGTGGAGCTTCCTCCTTATGGATTCGTAATTCCTGACAAAGACGGAACATTATACAATCCTGAAACAGGGCTGCCTGTTCTGACTAGCAAGGCTTATGAAAAAGCATTGAAAGAGCTGGAGAAAATCATGCCAACAAAAGAAGCTGAAAATAATGTTTCTGATTTCGCGCGATACGATGACGCCCCGGCAGATGTCAGCCTGTCCCCAATTTCCCGCGAGCCCAGATTAACTGTTGCACACGGTCCGAGATCCTTGCGCGCTGATTGGCACAGCCCGAAAGTTCGTATCCACGATTGCGGCCACAGATTAATTGCCTGAAGAAGCTGGTAATTTATGTTCTACAAAAAATTAACTCCAGAAAGGAAAAAGCATATAGAAGAAACAGCGACTTCGTTGAGATCTAAATATGCAACAGATTCTGGAATAGATTTTCACGCGTTGGCATCCGAGCTTGGCATAAATATGATAGAGAGCAGCAGCACCCATTGGTCATATGCTTCTGGATTACATTGTTACGACAGCCAAGATAATCCAGCAGGTTCCATCTATCTTATAGAATTGCGAAGGTTTCTCATAAATCCTGCGAGAGAACGCGCGGCAGCACATGAATTTGGCCATGTTGTTTTAGGCCATTTAGACCACAGTGAACCAGAAGCACGTAAAACACGCATGTCTGTCAAACAAGCAGAGGCAAATTATTTTGCTTACGTACTTACTGGTATGGAAAAAGTCAAATTTCCACTATATATAATTCAAGTTTTAGGGATTACAATGGATTATGCTTTCTCGGCCTTTTCACATCCTATCAAAACAATTAAAAGCAGGTTTTTTCGAGAAGACCCGTTAAAAGTGCTAGAAGAACTGGATCATTTTTACCTTCTAGAAAAGCCCGTCTCAGCAGAAAAGCCGATTCAAAAGACAACAATACGTGTGGAAAGATCTCCCGCCTAGATTTTGTGTGGTATTTATGAAACTCTTTAAAAAAATAGGCCTGGGCATGGCAACTTTAGGAATAGCTTATTCTCTGCAACAACCTGAAACAGAGCCGTACAAAGTTATGCCAATAGAGCACACAAGTTATACCACTAATCTCATCATCCAGAATTTCAAGATTAATGCAGATAATCCTGATCCCGCAGCAATTCAGCGCATTCTAGAAAATCTGGAAAAAGTCCCAGACAAAGTGCAAACGAAGAGTTAGAAAACCTGAAAAGGAAAAAGAAATTAGGCAAATGTGAAATCAATGCCGAAGACATCCTCAACCAGCCAGGAAAATACTCTACGGACACCAAAAAAGTGTACATCGCAATCAAAGACTATCCAAAACGATCAGATCAAACACCTGAGCTGCATGAATATGGACATATGGTAGATCATATGCATGGAATAGTATCAAGGTCGCCTTATTTCAGGAGCATTCATAAGAATCTTGTAAAGAACAAAAATTTTGAAGACTGGTACTCAAATTCATTTCCAATAAAGCAAGACTGCATATTTATTGTTAAAGAATCGGCAGAGAACCCATCACAGGTTTTTGCATTTCTGTTCGACCGTTTCTATTATTCGGATGAATCCAGAAATAAAATGAAAATGGAATTTCCGGAAGCTTACACATATTTCAGCGCATTCGAAAAGCTTCATGCATTTTGCAGATGAATTAAGGCACATTTATGTGTTTTCTGCCAGCTGTAATAAATTTTTACACAGCACAGATAACTGAACCTATTTATTGCACTTTTTCTAATTAGTTGCAGAGAACAAGGTCGCTTAGCTAGACCTACCTAAAGGTGTACAGATGGCAGCAGTAATAGATGTTAAAGACACTTCCGGTACAGGAGGAAAAGCGCCTGACAACATTGCTTTGGCACTAGATATAGTAAGGAAGTTCAGCGACGCATTCAATATCCCGCAAGCAAAAAAGTTTTGCGATAATTACAAATCATGGAGAAATACACATGAAGCAGCTGATGGTCTGCAGATGTTAAGCGACTATGCGTCTGACTATAAAAATTTTAAAAATCCTGAAACAGGAAGTACCGATAGCGATTTGGTGCAAGAGATAGGGTACATTCTCCGGTCTGCATTTAAGGTATTAACCTTCCCTGATGAGGAGAGCATTAACGACGAGAAAATTAAAGAAACCTTCACTAAAGCAGATGGATTTCTTCAGGAGTTCATGAAATTAAAACAAAGCCAGCAAGCAGCCAAGGAGCAAGACCATGACAAAATAATGCAAGAGCGGGCAAGAACAGAGCCATTGCTGTATCAGTTTAAAAATAGGAATAACAGGTGGCCTACTGCTGAGGAGTATGATCGCCTTAAGCAGGAGAAGGAGCAAAGGAACGAAGCAACGCGCAGAAGGGAGAATGAATACAGAGCAAAAGAAAGAGAAAACGAAGCCCTAAGTCGAATATCAGCAAATACTCTTGATGAATGGATCACAAAAGTCGCAGCAATGCTGGGTGAAGGTTCTCAGTGGTTTGCAGTAAAGACGGACTTTTCTCAGGATCTGCGCTCTAGAGGATTTGATAATGAAGAGGACATAGAAATAATTGCAGAACATGTAATGAATGAAGCAGAAAAAAGAGCGCCGGCACGCAGCAGAGCTTCTCCAGAAGCCCGAGAAGCAGAAATCCTAGAAGAACTAGGAAAAGCTAGGACGGAAGAACATGGGACAGGTCAACCGGTACAGGACGAAAAAAGCAATAAAGCAGCAGAGCCTCCTGCTGCACCTGTAAAAAAACAAACATGGAAAGAGTGGGGCAAGGAGAAAAAACAACAATGGCAGAAAAATAGAGCAGAAAAACTGGAACAGAGAGACCTGGAACAGTTTGTTCAGCGCTTAGTTTCAGATGTTGCATCGCGCGCCGGAAACACGTCAAAACTAAGAGATAGCGACGACTATTATAGAAATTTTCTTCGTAAAAATCTCGAAGGAATAGGTATTGAAGACATTGAAAAAGTTGTAAATGATGTGATGAGAGCAGCACAGATAAAGTTAAGGAAAATGGAGCAGGCTGCAGAAAAAGCATCTGAACGTCACGAAAGGAAAAAAGTAAGACAAACGAGAAAAGAAGAGAGACGGAAATTGAGAGAAGAATTGAAGCAGAGCCAAAAATTAAAGCAAAAACCAGAACAAGAAAATACACTTTCTGAAGAAGAACCCCCTCATGGAAGGTTTGGTTCAGGAACTGAAGCAGAAGGGGAAGGAATGGAATTTACAAGGACACCGCCCGCACCAGCTGGAGAAGCCCCAGCCGCAGTCCTCCAGCTCATGGTCGAATCCTATCCTGCCCAGGGCATTCCAATAGCCATTAACGGCACGCAAATGGGAGAAACAGGCAGGACACCGGCTTACGCGGATGTGCAGAAGAACAGGATATACGAGATCTCGGTCCCTCGGGTATTCCAAAGCGTTCAAGGCGGGCTCGAGTTTGAAAAATGGAGCGACGGCGTGACCAGCCCCAGCAGGAGAATAGCAATCAAAGATTCCATGGTTATCGGAGCGCACTACAAAAAAATAGAGGAAAAGACAAAGGTCCGCAGGTTCGCGCCTGCATGGGGACTGCCTGGTGTCTCTGGCCCTGTAAGCACAGAAGTTCAGACGCGTTCATTCAAGAAAAGCGCGGCGCTGCGCGGGCTGGAAAACAAGGCCCTCCGCATACTCGAAACGAAGGCGCGCATCAAAAACAGGCAGATTCTGAAAGGCCTGAAATCCCCTGAGAAGCAGTTCAAAATGGAAATAAAAGCGGCGGTAAAGGAATATAAGCAAGTGCAAAAAGCTGCCAAAAAAATAGGGCGAGAGATAGGAAAAAATCCCGCAGACCATGCCAACAAGTTTAGGCTGGTAGAATATAAGCAAGCAACAGAAGAATTGCAGCAGAAGCAGCATGACCTGAATGCGACTTTCGCAAGGGACAAGGCTATATGGGAGAGCGGGATAGTCGAGCGAAAAAGGGAGTTTCTGGAATATCTGAAAGCCCAGGCAGCTGATATCGCAGTGATCATAGGCGGAAAATACAAACTCGAGTCATCAGACCAGCAAGCACTTGCTGCCAAATTAGATTCGCATGCTATGCTCCTGGCTGATAGGTATTTTACTAACACGGCCTTTACGCGCTTTTTTAAGACAACAGTAAGCAATGTGGGCAGGACCATGGCAACTGCAGGCACATTTGCGGGCCAATTTGGCGAAAACTTCTTTGAAAACATCTGGAACTTCATCTTCGGCCCTTGGACTATAAGCACAATATTGGTATTTGTCTCATTCTGGTTAACATTAACATTTTACGGTTATGTGCCGCAGGTCTTATTTATTATGCCTTTGATAGCAGCAGGCTTTACGTGGGTGCTTAACTTCAGCGAGAACTTCCGCCCATTTGACTGGGTAACGCATTTCATGTCCGGCGCATTGATAGGTTACAGCGCTATTTGGCTTTTGCTCATCCTTAAGGCCGACAAGTGGAGTTTCATAGGAGGAGTGGGCTCATTCGGCTTCTGGATAGCATGGTTTATATTGGCGTTCATCGGCGTGTTCCAGTTTTATCAGGGCGGTGAAGCTGCAACATAGGCGATATCTGGCAAAAATACAAAAAGGTGATGAAAAATTCCATTTTGGAATGCAATTGGCCGCGGATTCAGGGCAGTAATGCAGTTATGGCTGGTCTTTGCTGTGTTCTTTTACATAGCCTACGGCCCCTACGCCTCAATTTATGAACAGGCCATTGATCAGGTCAAAACGCCTGTGGAGATAGCGTGGCGCTCTGTGAGGAACGCGTTCTATGACATCTATCTGCTTGCCACAAACCCCACAGAATGGTATGCGCGCCAGCAGGTCATCAACGCGCGGCCCGAGAAGCCCATCTCATTCCCAAAGGCGCTGGAAATCAATACATTGGATGTCACTCCGCCCTCTGTGCCAGGAGGCCAGCCCTTTGTCCTGACGTTTGTGATGAAGAACGACGGCGACCTGGCTGCGAGGAATATAAAAGCCAAAGTTTCCTGCAACCAGTGGTGCGATGTGCCGCCGCCGAGAGCCAATTTACAGCAGGTACAGGTCTCGCTCTGCAGGAACGAGAGATGGCTTATTGGCGACCAGTTCTACTGCGCTGAAAATTGCGGCGACAATCCGACAATAAAATCAGGTCTGTTGCCTGAGTGTATCAGCCAGTGCATAGATGAGGCCAAGAAGCCAAAAGTTCATACGTTTATGACAAGAATCCCTGTCACCAACACATGCTTAACTAAAGACCTGAAAGAATTCGAACACACGTACTGGCCCAAGGACCCGAAAGACAAGCCCACAATGCAGCGCGGCGAGGCGCAGATAGTGACTGTGGAGCCTTTCGTCACAAATATTTTCCAGGGCGGCGCAGCAGAGACCCGCATAGCCAAGGTATATCTGAATGTCAGCTATGAGCATTCCACAACCAGCCAGTTGCTTGTCACTGTTATAGGCGAAGAGGAAAAGCAGCGCCTCATCCGGGAGCGCAAGCTTGAGTTCAAGCCTGTTGTCGCGACCCACAAGGTGAGCCCTGCAAAGCTCTCCCTGAACGTAGGGCCGCAGCCGCTTCAGGCAGGCAAAGAAGCCACGCTCCTCGTCTCTGTGTCCAACGACCGTGATCAGAGCAGCATTCTTTTGGCTGAAGAGACAGGAATTATCATTACGCTTCCGAAGGAAATAGGCAGCAACCTGCGCTGCCTGGGCGGCACAGAACCTGGACAATATTTTGTTGATGCTAAAGGAGAACCAGTAGCAGAAAAGGATGCAGTAGCAGAGCAGCTTATATACAACGTACAGGCAAATCCCAAGACAGGAAGAGTGGAAATCCTGGCATACGAATTCAACACCATCTATACATTCCTCTGCAGGTTCAACACCAAGGATGTCGAGGGAATAAAAACAGGCATTGTCACAGCTAATCTCACGTCCTACACATTCGTGCATACCATAAAGAAAGACGTGCCCGTCACAACGCCGCTCGGCATCCTCTTCGACCCGTACAGCAGTTACTGCAATCAGTGCGGCAAAGGCGTTTTAACAGCATGCTCCAGAGACATATGCCACGACCTGTCAGACACCGACACAAGAAATTTAGGCGTATGCTATTATGATTCGCTTGCAGGAACAATATCAGACTATGCAGGGACAGTCTGCTATTCCTGCGGCGAGGAGCCGCGCTGCGACCAGTTCCTGACAGAACAGGCATGCACAGGAGAAGCATTACCGCGATGTGAGATTACATGCATCTGGGACCCTGACAAGAACACATACTGGCACAACAAGCCATTAAAAGGCAAATGCGTAGAAGGAAGAGCTATCGCACCAACTGTTATACTAACACCAACAGCAACAGGCACTGTAGTGGGCATACCAAAAGACCTGACGCAAAATATTCTGCAAGCCTACCTGCAGGCCAATGCGCGCGGCATGCTTGCCCAGCAGGCAAATGTGTTCTTCACATTAGGGCAGAAGTATAACATAGATCCTGCATTTGCAGTAGCAGTTGCAATGCACGAATCTGACAAGGGCCAAAGCAACCTTGCACGCAAGCAAAACAATTATTTTGGCATAACAGAACCAGGTGGGGAAATGCAAGGTTTCAGGTCGTACAGCACGCCGCAGCAAGCCATAGAAGCATTTTATCGCCTCATCAAAAATGACTACATCACAAACTGCAAAGGTGCGGAATGTCAGAATACGCCAAATAACATCGCATGTGGCACAGGTTCTGTTTTTACCGATGCCGACAAGCACTGTTATGTTGTCGGTGGCAGAGATGCGTGGATTGATAATGTGCCGAAATTCAGGCAAACTGTTTTAGATCTTATTGTACAGACTGCCCCACCCCCAACCACACCATCAGTGACAGTCTCTGTTTTGCCAGCAGCTCCCAAAGAACTGGAGCAGTTTATAATTGTAGCCGCAGCCTCAGGAACTTATGAAGAAATAAAAATTGAATTACTGGATCAAGCAAAATCACACCCACCAGTAAACGAACTGAAATGTCCAAAAAATTACAGATCTTGCAGCTTAACTGTCCTAGGCTTATCAGCAGGCACCTATTATGCTAAGGCAACACTCCTGGATGCAAGTGATCAGACAATAGCATCTGCAGAAAAACAATTCACAGTCTCCACACTGCCGCCAGTTGCGTACTCAAAACCAGATCTCATGGGTCTTGGTACGCAGATAACCAGCCTGCAGCAAGAAGTTCAGGCCAAATTTAATGAGATGGAAACAGCAGCTGCGTCAGATGGGGTTCCCCTGGTTATTGCCTCAGGCTACAGGAACTTCCAGCAGCAGCTTGGCATATGGAATAATAAAGTACAATCAGCAACAGGCACAGAACAGGAAAAAGTGGACAAAGCAGCAGAATACAACAGCATGCCCGGATTATCGCGGCATCACTTTGGCACTGAGATTGACATAAACTCCGTGAATCCCGCAGACTGGGAGCCTGGATGCGTTGGCACAAGTTGTCAGGGCGCGGTCTATACATGGCTGATAAACAATGCAGCCAGGTTCGGTTTCTGCCAGCCCTATAATGCAGACCGCGGCGTTGTAAAAGCAGAGCCCTGGCACTGGAGCTACAAACCCATATCCAAAAGCATGGCCCAGCAGCACATGTCTCAAGTAACAGCAGCAGATTTACAGGGCCGGGGAGTTGCAGGCGAGAGCACGATTATTGCAAAATTTGACAAGTATCATCAGGGCTTTGTAAGCGACATAAATCCTAATTGCCTTTCATAATTTTTACATCTGTTTACGGCTATCTGAAGGTGTTATGATGAAGCTCAGAAATTGATAAAACAGAAGCTATAATCCTGAGCCAGTTGCACAGGCCATGCCCAAGGCCAAGGATGAGACACAAAATAGAACAGGACGAGGACGGGTGGTTCGTTTCAGAGGTAGTGGAATTTCCAGGATGTCACACTCAGGCAAAAACACTGGACTTGCCTATTTGGAGGTCAAAAAAATCAGGAAAGAAGAGGGAAAGTTTATTGGATTACAACAGATCGAGGTGTAACGTATTGCAAAATTGCCCGTCATTACAGTTAAAGAAATGTCACGAGTTCTGGAAATTCCAGCTCAGCCTTCGTCGCCTTTCATGGACAGCAGGAATTTCCAGAACCGGATGAATTGTATCTTCCTTTTGCCGAACGTTTCTGTTTTTTCCTCCCCTTGGTAAACGACAACGCCCTTTGTTATTTTATTCCTCTCCAGGAAGTACAGCATGTTTTTCAGGTCTCCCGCGTCTGCAGTAGGGGCGTTTTTAACTTCAACCGGGATTATCTTCCTTGAGATGACATTCAGAAAATCCACTTCCTTGCCGTCTTTTCTCCAGTAATATTTCGCATCAAGGACGCTGGCAATGAGGTTTTCCATTATCCTGTCCTTGTCATCCGAATAGCAGTACGCAAGGGACCACCAGTATGGATATACTCTCTGCATTTTTCTTGTCGTTGAAAACGTGCTTGGCCTGAAATTTTTTATCTTCCTGATTAGGTAACAGAATTCCAGGTAGTATATGTGGCTGAAAAGTGTTTTTTTGCTGATCTTCAGGCTTTTGGCTATGCTGTCATAATCCAGATATAGCCCAGGCTGTTTGTAAAAAAGCTCGATAAGCGTCAGAAGCAGGCTTTTGTTCACGCCTCTGAACCTGTCGGGCAGGTCGGATTTTATTATTTTGTCCAGGATGGTTGTTCTCATGTAGTCTTTGATTGCCAGCTCATCTTTCCAGTCGACTGTCTCCGGAAAGCTTCTGAGAAGGTAATTATCGAACTCTTTTTTCAATTCCTTCTCAAAGAGCCTTGTTTCTTTTATGAGTTTTTCCATCCCCCGCAGTTTCAGGTATTCATGGAAGCTCAGCGGTTTTATGTTGAGCAGGAAATATCTTCCGGCCAGGTTTTTGATTGCCTCCTCTTCGAGGTTTATGCTGCTGGACGACGACAGGAAGAATTTTATTTTCGGGAATGCGTCGTATAGGATCTTAATTTGATTTGCCCAGCCGCCCAGTCTTGTTATTTCATCGAAAAATACAAATATCTTTTCTTTTTTGTAGTCCTTGCCTGTAAGTTCTTGGTAAGATTCGAGGACGCTGATTATATTTTCAACCCTTTTGTCGAAAGAGAAATACAGTATATTCTTCGGACCCGTCTTTTTTAGCAGGTCTTCTATTTTTTGGTAAAGCAGAGTGCTTTTTCCAACCCTCCTCAGGCCTGAAAGAATGATAGCCTGCCTGTAGTTTGACAGTTCCTGTATCCGCACGAATTTCTCTCTTTTGAGCGGTTTGGCGAGATCCTTGCTGATTTCCGGCGTTTTCCACCACGGATTCAATAGTTGTAAGATTTCCTGCACTTCGTTCATAAGTTTATATCAGGAAACTAATATTTAAATCTTTAGTTTCTACATAGAAACGTATATTCAACGTTATTATACCATCAATAACTTTAAATATTACTAATGATATAATATGAGTATGATAACCGAGAGGATAAGGGCCCTTGCAAGGGATTTCAATCCGTGGTGGGAAGGGAAAAGCCCTGTTGTGCCTGAGTACAGAAGGCACATCTTCGCGGAGATCGAGAAATACATCAGGACAAAGCAGATAATAGCGATAGTCGGCCTGAGGCGGGTGGGAAAGACCATACTCATGAAGCAGATAATAAAAGGGCTGGCTGCAGAGAAAGAAAATATTTTCTATTTCCTGTTCGATGACCTGCTTGTCCAGAACCCCGATGCACTGGAAGACGTGCTTGATTACTATCTGAAAACTGTCGCGAAGGCGGGGAAAAAGTACATTTTCCTGGACGAGATACAGAAAGTCCCTTACTGGCAGGATATTTTAAAGAGGTTCTACGACACAAGGGAGGACATAAAATTCATGGTTTCCGGCTCGGCATCCCTGCAGATCAAGAAATCAAAGGAGAGCCTTGCGGGAAGAATTTTTGACTTTTATCTGCCCATATTAACGTTCAGGGAGTTCCTGGAATTGAATAATATTCAGGCAGGCAGGACCGAACTGGATGAAAGAAGCCTGGAAAAGTGCCATGATGCAAACGTGAACAAAAAACACATTCTTGAAAACATGCTTCTGCAGTATATTTACAGGGGAGCCTTTCCGGAGATAGCATCCCAGGAGGACGACGATATAGTAAAAAACTATATCAGAAGCTCTGTCATAGAGAAAATTATCCTGGAGGACATACCGGCAGTTTTCCCTGTGAGGAAAAAAGACGTCCTTTCCTCTGTTCTCGAGTATTGCAGCAGGGAAACATCAACACTCCTCGACATTACGAATCTGGCAAATATTCTGGATACAAATTACCAGACAGTGAGGTCCTATGTGTTTTATCTGAAAAATTCATTTGTTTTGGACATAGCCTACAACCATTCAAAAAAATCAGCAAAGCAGCTGAGGAAAAACAAGAAGGTGCACATTGCGCACCCCTCGATTACAATAGCGTTGATGGGCTACAAAAGGAATGTACTCGACGTAGGCGAAATAGCAGGCAAGTTTATAGAGACGGCGGCATTCCAGCACGCAAAGTGCCTCTCTGAGAGAATTTCTTTCTGGAGGACGCCGCAGAAAGAAGAGGTTGACATCATCATCGGCGCAGACAAATTGCTGCCCATAGAGGTGAAATATCAGAGCCATGTTGCGCCTGCAGACATAAAGAATCTGGTGAAATTCATGGACGTATTCAAACTGAAAAAAGGGATCCTAATAACTAAAAACATCTTTGAGCACAGGAAAGTAGGCGGGAAAAAGATTACACTGGTCCCGGCGTGGCTGTTTCTGCTCGCTGTCTGATTTTTTTGGGTACTAGAACCCGCCAATCATCCTCAGCCAGTTCCTCAAACCAGGCCCTAAGCCCAGGATCAGCACAACTAATTTCAGGAACGTCCTCTTCTCCATCTCCTTCTCATTCTTCATCTCCCTGTCAAAGAAGTACATCACAATTGGCACGACTATTATCTTCAGCAGAAACATTGCCCACGTTCCGAGCAGTCCGATGAGAAATCCAGGCAACACATGCTGCTCAAAGTAGCCCAGGTACTGCAGCGCGACAAATGTTGTTGCTGCGTCAAAGAGGTGCACTAAGATGATGAACATGTTTTCAGCTGTCAGGAACTTGTTGAGTTTTGAAAATTTGTTTTTGGCTATTATCTTGGCAACAACAAATAAGACAACCCAGATCACAGTTATTATCAGGACCATGAAGAACGCAAACGCATTTGCGAACCTGAACTGCGCCAAAAAGAAGATGTCAATGATTGCGCCCAGCGCAAACCAGATTTTGTAGTAGCCTATCTTCTTTTTGCTTAATTTTTCAGCTGTTGTTGACACCAATAACAACACAAAAGCAATAACAAAAATTGTCACATAAATCAGCGGGCTCACAAAGAAGAAGTTCCTTGCCGTTCCACTTGCTTCAGAAAAATCCTCAAACGCCCTCAGTATGCCACCAAGAGCAACAAAGGGAATAACGCCAATGAGAAAATTCCTGTCAATTTTTATCTGCAATTTTTTCAGCAGTTTGTAAACTCCGAATGCAGCAGCGATCAGTATGATAGCAAACGTTGCCGTGTTCACGACATTGTAGCCTGTGCCTTCTACAAGAGGATGAATGAAAAACGTGTCAAAGAAGTTTTCATCTTCATGGGCAAATGCTGTTGGTAGTAAAAGAAATAATGACAAAAGTATCAGCAGAAACGAATTTTCTATTTTCATAACCTTTTAATTAAACCCAAATTATATAATCTTGATAAACGATGAACAAGATCAGACTTCTTTCTATAGAGGAAGTAATAGAGATAAATAAAAAATTCAACGGCAGCGGAAAAAGAGGAGATTTAGATTTTTTAATCTCCAGAGCCAAATCAATAAAACTGGGTGATGACCTGAAAAAAGATCTTGCTAAGGCGGCCTCCATTTTTTGGTATTACATAATTCAAAACCATATTTTTACAGATGGAAACAAGAGAACCGCAACAGAAACTGCAAAATTGTTGTGCAATGTTAATAATTTTGAGCTTGACCTCCCGCCAAATGGGTTTATTTACATTTCATTGAAAATAGCTAACAATGACATTAATTTTCGTAATTTAGTTGAATTAATGTATACACGATTGAGAAGGGTTGAAAAATGAAATATTTCATTCGCTATGAAATTGATCAACAGGGCAACATAACAGAAATCAAAGTGCCGCGGAAGAAGGTTATGAAGGAAATAAATGCGATGATCAGAAAAGACAGGGAAATGCTGAAGATATTGGAGAAATTATGATGTTGATGTATAGCATCTGACATAAATTTTTGGACATATTATGATGTTAGTGCTATATGCAGAAGACATTATTTTGTATAAAGGCTAATGTCTTCTGCTATATACTGAATGACAGCCGAATAAAAAATCCAAATAAGGTAATGTCAATGAAAATCATAGTTCCATTGCTGCTGGTTGCAGTTATAGCGGTGAGCGGCTGCACTGGATTCCCCGATGTCTTCGGCGGCGATGTCATAAAAGTGCAGACAAGAAGCGTGGAAGAAACGCCAAAAGATCCTATCGTTGTAAAGGATATCCACACTATCCCGACTTCCCCTGTCCTGCCGGACCAGGAAGTTGTCCTCTCCTTTGTTGTGGAGAACAGGGACAAGATACACCCTGTCAGGAATATTGTTGTTGACCTCTTCAATGCGCCGGGATTCAGGCCCGAGGATGCCAAAGATTCCAGTAGTCCAAACTATGGGAAACTATGCAACAGCAATATTGGCGTATGCAGGCCGTCGGCAGAAAGCAACGTTCCCTGCGGTAATACAGGGAAATGCGGAATTCCTTCCTTGCTTCCAGGGGAAGAGCGCCTGATCCAGTACAAGCTGTTGGCGCCGAGCAGGGAGCAGATTGCGAACATCAGGACCCAGGCGCGCCTGGATTTCAAGGTGCTCTATGATTTTGACAGCTCCATGAATTTTGTCATCCCCGCAGTGAACAGGGACGAGATCATCAGGCGCCAGCGCGCAGGCCAGAAAATAGACATGGTGTTCGACAAGTCCTTCAGCTCAGGCCCTGTCCGTATCGATGTGGAGCCTCTTGGCGTCAATTATCTCCTCGATAATTTCGAGACAATTCTCCTCTTCAATATCAAGAACGTCGGCTCAGGGACGATTTTGAAGTCAGAGATACCAGCCGCAGTAACAGCAGGCCAGGGCAGTTCAGCAGGTGCCATAAGAATATCAGTTCCTGATGATCAAGCATGCGCAAGAATAGGAGGAACTTGCCAAGATCTCAGATCCTCGTGCACTGGAAGTTATTATAGGTTCCTCTGCAGTGGCGGCAATGATAGGCAGTGCTGTGCTACGGTCGCGCAAAAAATAAACATTCCAGATGATACTTTCTGCACGCGTTTGGGAGGAACATGCACTACGGCAGTATGTGACGGCACATCAGCGCAATTCCTCTGCCCAGGCAGCAATGAAAACCAGTGCTGCCTGCCAACAGGAACTGCTTCGTCAACAACGCCAGCACAAGATGCCTGCAATGCCTGCCTTGAGCGTATTGGTTGGGATCTTTCGCAATGTATAGATGAATGTGCAGGCGGCGGCACTTTTATAAAAGGGCCAGTACCGCCATCAAAAGGCCTCCAGATTATTTTCCCGCCAGAGCTTCAAGTTACTGTTAGGCAAGGTGATGTACTAAGTGAGATATTTGGTACACCAACATTTTCAGCGCAGGGCTCGACATTCACCAACCAAAAGCCCATCCAGATCTTCCGCGACAAGTCCCAGACCTCTCTCCGTTTTCCTGTAAAGCTGACAGGAGCCACATACGATCTTTTCAAGTCTACGCAAATTCCTTTCCGCTCCTACGAGATCAAGTCCAAAGTGTTTTACACCTACGAGTTGAGAAACAACGTGGATATCACGATAAATATCTTTGAAAATGTCTGATGTCTGTTCTTTCTATAGCAAATGACAGCGACCATATTTTCAGTTTTCTTTTGCTGTCTGTTTTCTTGCGAGCATATGAAATAGCCTGTATTTTCTGAAACTATAGTCGCTAACAAAAAAGAAAAATTACTATCAGTAAAAATCAGAAAAGCTATTTATTGCGCCCAGCCAATACAATTCTATGCTAAAGTATTTTTCCCTAGCCATGCTGATATTTTCCTTAGGTTGTGTGACCACGCAGCCAAACTACGGCCTTGTCCTTAACCTCCAGTCAGACCCTCCGGCAGTTTTTCAGAACAGCATCACAAAAGTGCATGTGGATATTACAAACACAGACATCAAACGTCTGGAGAACGTGAAGGCAGAAATTTTCAACCCTGGATTAATGTCGCCACTCAATAACCAGCTCTGTGTGCAAAGGGGCGACTTTGGCACGCTTTTTGCCGGAGAGTTCAGGACATTCTCCTGCGATTTCAGTGCCCGGCAGATCAACCAGGACCGTGTCAGGACAACACTGGATGCAAAAGCCATCTTTGATGCAGACTTTGAAGCAGTGCAGCAAGTGGAGCTCATCACAGAGCAGGAATACAATAATCGTGTTGCATCTTCTGGTGTCCAGCTAAAGCCGCAGAGCTATGTCTACAACGACAGGAACATTGAGCTGCGGGTAGATTTCACAGACTCGCTGCCTGTTGTAATAAAAGAAGGCAGGCAGTTCTTTGTGCGCTTTACAATCAGAAACATAGGAAACGGCTTCATCAATGCCCTTAAGCCTGAGGACGTGAGCATACTGCAGAAGCCCTCGCTAGAGCAAGGCATTACAGAAAGCAATGTTCTGCAGTCTGTCAATGCGCAGGGCAATTTCGAACCCTGCAGGCTTGAAGAAACACTGCTGCCCATAGGCAAGGAGTTTCCATCTTTTTCCTGCCAGATCTTCATGCCATCCAATGCCAGGGCTATCACAAACTATAATTTTATAATACAAATCAGATACCACTACGAAATCCGTGACAGCGTTACTGTTGATATAGTGAGATGAAGGTTTTTTTCAAAGCATATCGTTTGCAATTGCCAAGGTGTTTGACCGCGAAGTGAAGCACGAAAAAGTGACATCATTCAGGCATGGAAACAACGTAATTGAGATGTTTACGGAGACGATTCATTTTTCCGTCTTTGGCGTCATACGTTTATTGGATACATCCACAGACAACAACAGAAAGAAACTATAAAAACACAGAATAGTAATAAATATCAAGTCAGAGAACAGGAAAGGCGATAGAATGAACAAGTATATTCTGCTCTCAATTGCATTGCTCGTTGCTGTTGCAGGCTGCATTGGCACAAGGCCAGCAACACAGAATCCATTGAGAGGCGTTACAATTAGCACCTTTACAGCAACAGACAGCCAGGTCCGTTCCGGAGAGTTTGTTCTTTTTGATCTTGAAGTGGAAAATATAGGCGGCACAACAGCCCGCAATGTGCAGGCAGATCTGTTCGGCGTTGAAGGCCAGTGGAAGGATACATTTGGAAACCTTGTTCAGGACACGCAAACCAAGCAACTGAGCACACTCAAGCCGCCGCTGCCTGAAAGAAACATCGCAGGCGACCTGAAGCTTGTGCAGTGGCAATTACAGACACCCACAATTCCCCAGGGCATTTCCCCCAACCTGCAGGTAGAAGCCCGCGTGACTTATGATTATAACACATCAGGCCATTTGCTTGTCGGGGCAATGAGCGAGGACGAATTCAGAAGAAGGCAGATAAACAACCAGCCCCCAGGATTTACAGCAGAGAGCGTGAACAGCCAGGGCCCTATTCACCTGGAAATCAATGAAAAATTCAAGAGGCCTCTTATAGTAGACACAACAACCAGCGAGACAACATCTGTGCACCCGTTCAGGTTTGAATTTGTAAACGTTGGCGACGGCTTTCCCATCACGCCAGAAGATGACGGCCGTATCAGAGGAGCAGGCGGCAAGCTTTCCGGCACCATCGAAGTGTTTGGTCCAGGAGTGAGCTTCGATGACTGCCTTGGGCAGCGGTCCGGCACTAGAGTGGACCTGGACAATGCAGAAATTACAGTCCGTCTGCGCGAGACAAACCGCGTGCCTGTGGCTTGTTCCATAAAAATAGACAAGACAACGTGGGGCAACCGCCCTGAAGACACAGTCCAGTTCGTCTTCAACATCTTCTACAGATACTA
>JACQNX010000057.1 GCA_016202875.1 Candidatus Aenigmatarchaeota archaeon
AGCGCGCTGTTGAGCGTGTGAAGAAGACCTGTCTCGCAATAGACGGCGACATAGCCGGCGTGGGCGAGGACTGGCTTGTGGTTTGCGGAGCTGGTGTGAAGGTGCACAGGGAACAGGAGAATTGATGCAAAGAAAGTGTACGTTCTTGGCTCCAGCTCTATTTTGTAGTATCCTTTGGAATCGTTTCTGCTGTAAGAAGACATTCTGGCTGAGGTGGGTCTGTCTCTACAGGGCAGAGAGGGCCGATAGTTATCCTGCCTGCCAAAAAGCCTTTTTCTTGCGTGAGCATCGATGTCGAAGCCAGTAAGGCTGCTGAAATGAAATTTCTATTCATAATGTCATCTTCTCGAAGTACTCTTCTTTCAAGATGGCTGAGAAGGCTTTGTCTTTCTTTACAAAGGCAAAGAATTTGCTGTCCTCAAGGAGCTTTGCCTTCTTCATGACGTGTGCAATGTACTTAGGGATGCCAAAAGCCTGCATGTCCTCTTCCTTCATTTTCAGCAGAGCGGACAGCAGGGCAGCAGCAGAGATGAACTCGCGGGCCTTATCTGCGATCCAGCGGTTTTCTTCGACGTAAGGCCCAAATCCAGCCGGAGGCCTCAGGCTTCCATACTTGGCGAGAAACTCCTGGCTGTGGCGGTGGGAAAAAATAGGAGGTCCTACCATTTTCTTGATCTCTGGCAGGCTCCAGTTCTCCAGCTCAAAGACAAGCACGCAAGACTTGCCCACAAACTCGCAGCTCCGCAGCGTGAGAAATTCATTATATTTGAGATGCGACTCTATGCGGTGCAATGTTTTTCGTAGCTGAGGATAAAGAACATCGTCAATCACATCTGTTCTTGGCATGATAATTGCAAAGAATTTTGTTCCTCTTTTTTGCATTGCCCTGATCTCTCTGCTGGTTAATGGAGGTTTTGGCTTAGGAAAGAAGAATTCTTGTGAGGGCTTTGTGTGAAAACGCTTTGCTGACGACATAAATTTCAGCAGATTCTGGGCGCTCACAATGGCTGCAGCATTTCTGCTCGAATCAATAGGATCAATGACAATGAGGGGCTGGTCCCTGAATTTATCTTTCTGGTACTGCTCTCTCTGGACTTCGATGTCTACGATGACAGGTATTTCCCATTTTGCAGCAGTGCTGATGACATTCTCAAAACTATTATATCTCATGATGAGAAGCTCGCAGATGTAGCCAGAGAAGCCGAGATTCTTTGCATCACTGCCATAAATGCCAACGCCCTTGCAGAACTGTTTCAAGAGGCGCACCTGGTCCTGCATAGCTTGTGTGAGATTTTCCAGCACATATTCCATGTGCAGAGGCGACCTGTCTACAGCAGAAATGATTTTCTCGCCTTTTGCTATTCTGTAGCAGGGAACAACGTCTACGTCATATCCCTGGATTATTGCATGGGTGTAGGGATGTTCTGCATACTTGACCCTCCATTTGCCTTTCATCTCTTTGGTGATATGCTGACCGAATTCCAGGCCCTTTGCCTCCAATTCCTCCCGTGGCACAGAAGGAGGGAACATGATGAATAGATCAACATCATGGTCGCCTGCAAGCCATGTCTGCTTGCCTATGGAGCCCACAATGACGCAGTCATAGCCAGACACAGTCTTGGCCACGCGGATCAGGTTGGAAACGAACTTCTTGACTTTCTCCTTCTCTTTTGCAGATGGCTTTATCCTGGCAAAAATTTTATCGTACATAAGATAAATTTATCTTGTTGTATATATTTGAAGTTTCAACCAAGAGTCAACCTCTCTCTGCTTAACAACACTTAAATGTTTTCTTCCTGATTATTTGTTATGGATTATGTTTTACACCCGTGGGTCAATCCAGGGGCAATAGAGAAACGCGCATATCAGGAAAGCGTTCTGGAAACGGCGAAGCGCGGCAACACACTCTGCGTGCTTCCTACTGGCTTGGGGAAGACATCAATAGCTGCCTTGTTAGCTGCGCACAGGCTGGAAAAAGACATGAACAAGAAGATTCTCTTCCTTGCGCCCACAAAACCCCTTGTAGAACAGCACAGGAGAAGCTTTGCCCATATGCTCAAGGTCGGCGAAGACGAGCTCAAGACAATAACAGGCAGCGACAAGCCTGAAGAGAGGAAGGAGCTCTACGAAAAAGCTGACATCATCTTCTCAACACCACAGACTGTAAGGAACGACATAAAGAACGGGCTGTTCTCGCTGAGAAATTTCTCGCTATGCATATTCGACGAGGCGCACAGATGCGTGGGGAATTATGCATATACGTATATTGCAAAACGCTATATGGAACAGGCATCGGATCCGCTCATACTTGCGCTTACAGCGTCTCCTGGCAGCCACCGGGAAAAAATAAATGAGGTGAAGAATCGGCTTTTTATAGATTATGTGGAGATCAGGACGCGAGAAGACCAAGATGTCAGGCCGTACATACAAAAACTCGAACAAGATTACATAGAAATTGAGCTGCCAAGGTTGATAAGATCTGTCATAGATTACCTGGCTGCAGTAAAAAATGACAGAATCAAGAAGCTGGTATCATGGAGAATAATTAATTACGATAAGATCAACAAAACGCAAATTCTCAAGTTGCAGCAGGACCTTGCCAAGAAAAAGACAGGATTCAACATGGCAGCTGTCTCGGTGCTGGCAGAGGTGCTGAAAGTGGACCATGCACTCATCCTTGCAGAAACCCAATGCCTGGCATCGCTGCAGAGCTATTTCTACAAACTCAAAGAGGATAAAACCCGGGCTGTGGCCAGACTTATGAAGGATAAAAATTTTCTTGATGCCATACGCCACACGAACGAGCTAATAGCAGAAGGCAAAGAGCATCCTAAAATGGAGAAGTTGAAAGAATTAGTTGCAGAGCAGCTGAAGAAAGACAAGTTTTCCCATATCATTGTATTCGCCCAATTCAGGGATACGATTTCTGAAATTTACAAACAACTCCAAACTATATACCATGCAGCTCCTATAGAATTTATTGGCCAGGCAAAAAAGAAAGGCAAAGGCCTCAGCCAGAAAGAGCAGACACAGATCCTCAATGAATTCAGGATGGGGTTCTACAATGTGCTATGTGCCAGCCAGGTTGCTGAGGAAGGGCTGGATGTTGTGGAAACCAATCTCGTGATATTCTACGAGCCCACGCCTTCTGCAATAAGAAAAATCCAGAGAACAGGCCGTACTGCGAGAACGCAGACAGGCAAGGTTGTTATCCTGATTGCAAAAGATACGCGCGATGAGGCTTACCACTGGAGCGCTCACCAGAAGGAGAGAAAGATGAAGAAGACGCTCTATGCGATGCAGCAACAGAGGACATTAAGCAGCGTAAAATAAATTGCCTGGGACTTATTTTACTCTTTTCAGGTAAGTATCGCGACGATCAAGAGCAGCGGCTTATTCCGGTTTTCATAAAAATAAGATATTGAAAGTCTTTTTAAATGAATTGGCCGAAAGAATTTAACAATAAAAATGCATAATCAATTGTATGTGACGTGATATTATGAGAAGAGGAGTAACGATAATCCTGCATAGTGACGATAAGATACCCATACAGCATCGGGATGATACGGAAGGAATTCTGTACCCGGTTACTGGGGATTGTTTGGCGGACATGCCGAAGAAGGGGAATTGCCAGAAGAGGCCATCATAGAAAATATCAAGCTGAAAGAGGGGCAGGAAATGGCATTGCGTTCTCTGGATAAGATAGAGAAGAAAAATGTAGTGCCATGGCACTTGCCTCTTTTAAAAGATTTTTGCAAAAGTATATGAATGCCGGTGATTGAAAATGAAGCATGAGAAAATGATTCAGCTTCTTTCCGGAACAGAAGCCGGTGAGGTGTTCCAGAAATGAAACATGAGAAATCTGTGGGTGGCATAATTTTCCGCGAAGAAGCGGGAAAGAAATATTTTCTGCTCCTTCACTACACAAGGATTAATGATAAAAAAGGGGAGCATACGTACTGGGATTTCCCAAAGGGACATGTGGAAGAAAGCGAGTCTGAGGTGGACACGCTCTTCAGAGAAATTGAAGAGGAGACAGGGCTAAAAGATGTAAAAATTATTGAAGGCTTCAGGGAGAAGATAAAATACTTCTTCAACCTAAAAGGAACTTTGATCAATAAAGAGGTTGTGTTCTTCTTGTGCAAAACGCATACTGAGCAAGTGAACATATCTTCAGAGCACACAGGATTTGCATGGCTTGAATACAAAGAGGCCGAGGAAAAACTGGATTTCAAGAACTCAAAAAATATTCTCACCAAAGCCAATGAATTCCTTGGTCATAAGAAAAAGTTAACGGAGTGGTAACGATATGCAGAGCACATTCACCGATGGCATAGTAATCTATGCTGATACCAGGGAAATGAACACAAGAATAATTTCTATATTAAAAAAATATTGTAATGTCAGGGAAAAGCAGCTTGCTGTGGGGGATTACATACTCAGCGACAGGGTGTGCGTAGAGAGGAAAAGCTCGCAGGATTTCCTGCAGAGCATCATTGACAAAAGGCTATTCATCCAGCTGGAAGAACTGAAAAACAATTTCAAGAAGCCTGTGCTCATAATAGAAGGTGATGATCTTCTAGACAATGCAAGGAATGTACATCCTAATGCCATCAGGGGCGCGCTTGCTTCCATAACTATTGACTATGCAATTCCCATCATATGGACGCAGACGCAGATGGACACAGCACACCAGCTGTACATGATAGCAAAACGCGAGCAGATCGATGAGAAGCGACATGTTGGTATACGAGGGAAGAAAAAGACAAATTCCATGGCAGAGGTGCAGGAGTTCCTTGTTGCGGGCATGCCAAAAATAAGCACAGAAAAGGCCAGAAGGCTGCTTGCACACTTCAAGACCCCTGAGAAAATATTCACAGCCAGCGAGACTGAGCTTAAAAAAGTTGAAGGCATAGGTGAAGAGCTTGCAAAACAGATACGCAGGATCATGACAGAAAAGTATAAATGATGTATATATAGGAGTGCTCTAGATGTCTTCCAAAGACATAAGGAACGTCATTATAACACTGATTATTCTTGCATCAGGTGTCAAAATCTTGCTCTACATCACTGAAAAATTTGTCAACATAAATGCAGCAGGGGAGCTGGGAAAATCTTTCAGTGGTATGGGAACTCTATTCATGTATGGCGCGATTGTAATCGCAATAATACTTGTGCCTTTCTATTTATCTGCAAGAAGCGATGAACGCAAGAAAAATAATTTGAAAAAACTATAATGTGATACTATATGCTTTATCTTATCGGCCTTGGGCTTGCAGATGATGACATCACAGTCAAAGCCTTGCGCGCAATGAAGAAATGCGACGCTATTTACTGCGAATTTTATACAAACAAATGGATGGGGGATCTGAAAAAACTGGAGAAAAATGTGAAAAAAGAGATTAACATTCTGCCGAGAGAGAACGTGGAGAGCGATTTTTTAATAAAAGAGGCTCAGAAGAAAGATGTAGCGCTGCTCGTTTCAGGGGATCCGCTGACTGCAACGACGCATTTTGAACTTGTACTTCAAGCTAGATTAAAAGGCATTGGCTGCGAAATTGTACACGCCCCCAGCATCTATACAGCTGTTGCGGACACAGGGCTGCAGCTTTACAAATTTGGCAGAACCACGACACTTGTATACCAAGAAAAAAACTTTTTGCCATCATCGCCCTATGATGTAGTGGCAATGAACAAATCCATTGGATTGCACACGCTTGTTTTGTTGGATGTAAAGAAGAAAAAGCAGATGACATTAAAGGATGCACTTAACTTGCTCTTAAAAATAGAGAGCGAAAAGAAGAAGCATGTCATAAGCAAACAGACTAACGTATTGGCATGCTGCAGGCTTGGTGGGAAAGATGCTGTGATAAAATATGACACAGTGGAAAATATCATTAAAGACAGATCCGTCCAAAAAACTCCTGCTGTGTTGGTGATAACAGGAACACTGAACTTCAAGGAAGAAGAGGCGCTGGATTTATGGAAATAAAGGAAGAGCTTGAAGAAGAAACGCAAAAATGGCTGGAGAAGATCAAGAAAGAGAGAGAAAATATTATTTTATCAGATTCTAGCAGAGAGGATTTTCTTGAAAACATAGATGCATACATCTCTGATTCAGAATTCTTCCTTGAGCACGAAGAGCTCATTGAGGCGTTTGAGGCTGTGATATGGGGCTGGGCAATGCTAGAACTTGGACAAGAATTGGGAATTTTAGAGAAGAATATTTAGAAAGGCGTTATTGAGCGCAGGAAGTAAAGCCAGAAGAGCGCCATGGCAACTAATCCTGCAATGCCGAATACAATTCTGATAAGCTTATGGTCGAGCTCTGTCCATTCTTCTTTAGATAACCAGAAAAATGTCCTGACGATGCCTTTCAAAGAATCGATGCGTGAGTGGCGGATTTCCAAATTTTCTTCTTCCTGCATCTATGAAAACCCCTCTTTATATCTCTTATTCTCCTCCATCTAAGGTCACCGACTCTTTGGAAATGCAGGCATCTATTCGTGCGTTGAGCACAGTATAACAGTTCGCATAAGGTTTCCAATCATAAGGCCGGTCGTATAC
>JACQNX010000056.1 GCA_016202875.1 Candidatus Aenigmatarchaeota archaeon
AGGATAGAGAAAGGAATTGAGATAGGCGAGCTTGTCGCTGTTATGACATTGAAAGGCGAACTTGTTTCATTATCAACGGCAGCAATGACAACGGAAGAAGCGATGAAAAAGAGATGGATTGCAGCGAAGACAGACAGGGTGATAATAGAGAAAGGGCTGTATGCGAAGATGGAATAAATAACATGAATTACTCATGCATTACAAAGACTATGCAAATCTTATGTTTTCTGGCCGGGCTTTTTATATTTCCATTAAAAATAGATTGCATGCCTTATCATGGAAGAACGCTTATTGAATTTGTTACTTCTGTCGGAAAGCCCGGCGCAGGTTATATAGTTCAAGTCAGGTCCCTTCCCAATAAAAAAAGGCGATTTGAGCCATTGGGCGACAGATTGTATATGCAGCCCCTGGATCCAAAACAACTTGAAGAGCCTGGAGCAGAGCTCACGTTCTATAATACAATGCTGGTCAAGGGAGATATCCTAATAGTCGCCAATGGCGTGCACACAGATGGGATATTGAAGGGCGGAAAACCAAGAGGCAGTGTGGAAAGGCCGAATTTTTCTGATGATTTTACAGGCGAAAGAGGAATAGGTCTAGAACAGGCAGAGAAAATCATGAGAACCTGGCGCTATGAACCAGATTCCATGGCAACGCCGCGTGTTGCATTAGTACGATGGCCAGACAACCATCTGTTCGCAATTGCAACTAAATACGGAGACGGCGTTGGCGTCGGGGCTATAGAAGGCAGTCAGGCATTGGGCCGTCAAGGAAGAGGTTTGCCAACTTACACAACAAGAGATGGAAATGTTGTTTCTCTGAGCATACAAAATTCCGGATATTTAAGAGACTACCTCATTGATGTCCCAGTCGTAGGCAATACAGCAGAAGAAATAGCAGGGCATTTGTATAATTCCAGCGGAGAAAATCTCATCGTCGCTGCAGCTGCTGCTGTATTTGAAAATGGGGAATGGAACGTTGCTTTTAAAAATCGGTTTGGATCACTGGAAGAGTTTGAAACACATAAAGCTGAGAAAGACACTGAAAAGACGTGAGAAATATATGCCAAAAGAAGAACGAGAACAATATTTTAGGAAGGCAGCAGAGGATTTGCCAGATAGTATTCTAACAGGTCCTCGCGTATTGTTACATTTTGGTCCATTCAGACTTACATATGGCGGTAAAGAGTCAAGGAAAGTTAGATCATTGCGTTATGGAGAAAATCCTCCTGCGTTTGATAATGAAGGCGGGGCAGCTGTTTATAGAGAAGTTGACTCAAGTGGACCATCGATTGCAAGTGCTTGCGTAATTCAAGAAGGAAAAGGACTCAGCTACAATAATTTCGTAGATGCCGATGCTGGTCTACGACTTGGGCTAAGACTGCACGAGCTATATCCATGGGACTCGATAGCAGTTGTTATAAAACATAAAGGTCCTTCAGGTGTTGGTAGATCTAATAGCATGGAATTTGCACATAAATTAGCTTACAAATGTGATCCGATAAATGCATTTGGTGGAGTTAATGTATATATTGGCGTCTTGGATGAGGGCACAGCTAACGCGATAACAAGCTACTTCAATGAGGTTGTTGTTGCACCTTCGTATACTGAAAGAGCTTTGGAAATCCTTAGACAGAAAAAAAATCTTCGCGTACTTCTGACAGAATCTCCTGATAGAAAAGTTGTTGATTCAGGGATTGATGGAGTGCCAATACTTGGCGGTTATGTGGCCCAAAGAAGACAAGTCAGTCATATAAATACGCCTGCAAATTTGGAGAAAATAAGTCATGGCAGAGATCCTAATATGTGCGAGCTCGAGGCGGCTCTCTTTACTTGGGCAGTTGCCTTTCATACGCCTTCTAATGCCATTATTTTTGGAACTCCATATAGAACAGTAGGTATAGGAAGAGGACAAGGAAGCCGTGTTGATTCCACAGACCTTGCAATCAATTTTATGAAAGAGAAATGCAGAGATTATAATCCTAATAATCCAGGCATTATAACTATGGCTTCTGATGCGTTTTTCCCTGAACCAGATAGTGTAGAACATGCAGCGCGAGCTGGAATACGTACTATTGTGTTTCCTTTAGGTTCAGTAAAAGATGACCAAATAATAGAAGCAGCTGACAAATACAATATCGTAATGCTTTGTACAAGGCCTATTCCAGGAGCAAAGAAGATAGAAAGAGCCTTTAAGCATTAAATCCTTTTTTCTTTAATTTTAATCATGCTTTCCAGACAACTGCTAGACGTCATCGCGTGCCCCAAGTGCAAGGGCAACCTCGAGTACAGAAAAGACCTGTTCTGTCGAAAGTGTCGATTGAAGTTCAAAGTAGAAGACGATATCCCGAACATGCTTCTGGAAGAGGCGGAGAGATTCTAGCATATTTTTCTATTTAGCGCGACTTTGCCATGCCGCGGTGCCACTCGTTGAAGGATACTTTCTTGAGCTCGATGGCGATTTTCTTTGCCGATTCTGTCTGGAGATTCATGCTGTTCTTTTCTACCCAGTTGTCGCAGCCCTTGAAGCCCATGTCGGAGTATTCCTTTGCCTGTATTATCGTCTCAAGCCTGTCCGCATCTTTTGCTACAATGGCCTCCTTCGTTTTCATGCCGTCCATTTCGTTGAATATCGCCTCGTACTCTGTTGCAATCTGGGCCGGCAGAAGCCTGGCCTGATCCTTCACAACTTCTTTTTCTATGGGATCTTTATTCAGATATTTTATCGCGGATCGCGGGACATCATTTATCCTGCACTCCGGCATGTCGTGGAAAAGACACATCTTTACCACCTTATCAACATCAGCCCCTTCCATCTTCGCCAGGATATAGCCCAGCATGACCGTGCGGTAGGAATGCTCTGCGACTGTCTCCGGGTCCTTTATGCCCTCGAGCCACCAGCCGCTGCGCTTGATGCGCTTCAGGGCGCTGACCTCGTACAGAAATTTTATGAGATTTTCCATAGCTGTCAATTTCATAATAGTCTTTTTAAATCGTTACTCAGAATAACTTAACTTGCAACAGTGCCGGGATCGCATAACCTGGTAACAAATTCCTTTGAAACTTTTATAAAAAGTTTCATCAAAATTTGAAAAGGTCTTTGCATGTCCCAAAAGAAATTTTGAGGATATTACTGCAGGATATTGCGCAAGCCTGGAAGAAACTTTTTGGATTAATTAAGGTGAAAAAAGTTTCATCAAAAAGTTTCATGCCGGAGAGCTTGTTTCCTTCGGGATGTGGGGGTTCAAAAACAAATCCCTTTTCTTAAAAGAAAAGGTCTTTGTATTTCCCAAAAGAAACTGTGGAAATATTAGAAAGGAGATTTGTGGAATATCCCTCTCCCGGCGCTTTTTCGTAAAAACTTCCTGCCCATTACGCCAGCAACACTTAAATACTGCTTATAGACATGTATTTGCAGTGGTCAAGGACTAGGGGATGAATGAATACCAGGCTCCCTCTACTAGTATTTATTGCGGTTTTATTATTTTTACCTCTCGGATTTGCCGGGACGACATATGAGATCCACCTCATAGTCTCGGAGTATGTTTTCGGTCCCAGCCAGAATGTGTCAATAACAGGGTACGTGAGGAACATCTCTTCTAATGAGACTGGAAACACAACCACACTTGTTGAAAATGCCTCTGTAAATGTTTCTGTTCTCAATGCCACCAATGGTTCTGTGAGCAGCTATCTCTTCACAACAGACGCGAACGGGAGCTTCTATTCGCGCAGCAGCTTTTATCCTAATGCAACACAGGTCCTCTCGCCAAATACATCAGGCACCTACACTATCTTAGCTAACTATACACAGAATGGCACAGACTGGACAGCGCGGGCACATATAGTTGTTGCGAACACAAATATTGATGACATACAGTTCCAGCTGGCAAAAGTGAACTTCTATGCTGCAGAGAACATGACTATAACTGCCAAAGCTGTGCAGAAAGTTGGCGACAGTACTGTTGCTGTTGCAAATGTCAGCCTCAATATTACAATGAGATTTATTAATGAAAGTATCATAAGCACTTTCTCCTGCACCACAAGCGCAGCAGGGACGTGCAATGTCAGCACACTGGCACCAAGCTCTGCAGGCACGTACATTCTAGAGGCAAACAATTTTGTCGGGTTCACCAACTTCAAGGTCGTGCCTTTTGATGTTGAAGCGTACATGAAAGACAGCTCAGCACTGACATTCAAGAACGTGTTTTCAAAAAGCGAGGCAGGGTTTGTTGAGATCCGGGTGAGTTATAACGGAACAACACCCAGCGGCACCTACAATGCAACAGGAGTAATAGTCAATGCAAGCGGCGGCGCAGTGCAGAATTTATCAAGCGTGATTCTCAACTCGTCCAACGGCTTTGTGGACAAGCTGCCATTCACTGTTACATCAACAATGCCTGTAGGTTTCTACACCGTCAACATCTCTGTTGTACAATCAGGAGGAGGGTCGGTAAACACAACCATAACATTCCAAGTCAGGGACTGGGCACTGACATTCGTCAAGGCTGCCAAGAACTCGGGCTTTGAATACGGCTACACAGCCTTTGTGAACACGCGAATATTTTTTGAAGCATACCCTGTCAACAGGAGCAATGGCACGGTAATAGAAAATCTCACCAATAACTTCACCGTAGACCTGAAGAACAGCCTGGGCAGTGTTCTGACAAACACGACTGTGCGCTACAATGCAAGCTGCGGCGGCAAACCGTGCTATGAATTCAATCTCACGACGCCTGCTGTCGTGGGCGACTACACGCTTTCTGTCGTGCTGAACTACAGCGGTGATTACCAGTCTGCAGAGCGCACAATAAAAGTCACAGACATAACAGCATCGGCACAGCCTTCGGACTCTGAGAGTTCGCTTAAAGAACAGTTCGGCACCAATGAATTTGTCTACATCCTGCTGACAGCAAAAAACCAGACAACAAATATTACGGTATCAAGCGCAGAAGTATCGAATATAATTTATGAAAACGGCACCAAGCTTTCCTATGGCCAGGGAAATATCACAAATATGAATCTGTCTGACAGCACGCTGCAGTGGGTATTCAATACAAGTGCCAGCACGCTTATCATAGATCCTCCAAAAACAGGCGGCGCGTATTTAATTGAGATCTATGTCAACAACAAATCTGCGGCAGTGACAACGCGCATAGGCATAAACCCTTACGATATCTGTACTTCGGCAAAAGGCAGCGCTGATACAAGTACAAGCGATTACTGGTACCAGTTCAGGACTTCTGACACTATTTACTTCCACATTAAGATCAGCGAGGCGCAGAACACAGCTGGCAAGGTCACGGCAAGCAACCATTCAGGATACAGCTCCACCTACGGCCGCAGCTCGCAATGCAGCTTTGACAGCACAACAAAGCGTGCGATGACCAATGCGACAGTCACCATAGAGAAGGTTTTCAACAGCCAGAGCGGAAAGACAGAGACCTTGAGCGCCAATTCTACATGCACAGCAACAGACAACACAGGCGGCTATGTATGCACAGTGCAGGCTTCTGACAGCGCATGGGATGGCGGCCGCCATATTGTGACAGTCAATGTCCTCGGCGATGACAATGTGACATCTGACAAGGCTACAGGCTTCTTTGAAGCGCGTGCATTTTACATATATGGCTACAGCACGAACTGGGCAAACAAGGCAACATCAAACATCACGCTTAACCTAAATGTTTATGAGGCAGGAAGCGGATGGTGGAATTCCGGCAGCGGATTGTCTGGCACAGCTGTTGTGGACAGCATAAACTATTATGGCGGGGTGGGCGAGTGGATATGGCCGCCGATAAAATATGACTATAATGTGAGCGGGCTTAACATAACAATAACCAACGGCGCAGGCACTGTCACGCTTCCTGCAAACAGGTCTGCCACAGGCGCATGGTCAGGCGGGTACTATTCTGCTGTTGTCAAAGTGACTGTGAACGACCAGGTAGACTATGGCGAAGCCTGGTTCAGCATAAGGAACTGGGACGCATATGCAACGGGCGTGGAAATAAAGGGCAACTCTTTTGATACAAAATATTCTATTAGCGCACAGCAGAACGCAACACTTTATGTCAAGATAACAGAGGCAGGCAACTACGGCGATTTCAGCGGAGGGCAGTCTATAGGCGGCAATGTCACAATCTCGGTAAAGAAATTGCTTGACTACTCCCAGTGGCCACCAGGAGAGATACCGGCAACTAATTTCAGCGCAAACAGCATCACGGTAAATGCTTCAAGCCCGTGGTATACCAGCGCGAATGTAGCAAACCACAGCAAATATCTGCTGAACATTTCTCCTGCTTCTGGGAGATGGGAATCAGGTTACTACAGCGTGCTGCTGGATATCAATGGCACAGAGAATGGCTATGGCTGGTTCAATGTCATAACATTCTACATCAGCACGCAGCCGACAAATGCCAATGGCACAGGTTATGCCTACAACAACAAGGGCAATGCGCCTGTTTACTTCAATATCACCACAACAAAGTCGCAGAAGACATCCTACAATTCATCAGCAGATTATGTAAATGCAACAATAGTAGAGATGGTCCTGCGGTCGTGGGACTCACAGACCTATTCACAAAGAGAATTCAAGTATCCGACACACATCAATGTCACACCTACTCTTGTGAATGGCAGTGCAATAATTAACGTTACCTACATCAATGGCAGCTGGCCTTCTGGATATTATTACGGCGAGATCAAGATGCGCGATACATCTGACAACTCAACAGCAAAGGGATGGATCTGGTTCTCAGTCCAGCCTTTCAGGGTTTCAGCAACAAGCTCTTACAATGTAGGGACACGCGAGAACGTGACAGTAAACATAAGCGTCAATGAGCCAGACTGGTACAGCAATGTGCTTTTGAACGGGAATTATACTGTAGTAAGCGTGAAGGAC
>JACQNX010000055.1 GCA_016202875.1 Candidatus Aenigmatarchaeota archaeon
TCAAACGTAACATTTACATGGTTTTTGCTACACTATAATGTAACATGGAATTAGTTTTGAGGTATTTCCTCTGAGCTTTGAAGAATTTCTGGCGTTTAAAAATATGTCCGTAGATAAAACAAAATTAAATAAGGGTGAAAGAGCTTATTCTTATCACAAAGACTGCTGAAAAAACAGATAACGGGATAAGATTTATCCCCCTCTGGAAATGGCTGCTGGCTGCGTAGAAATTACAAACTCCCGGCTCGCTGCAGACATTCCGGACCTTAGGAAATAGTAACTTCCGAAAGTGTTTTTGATACTTTGCCCAATGGCTTGTTATTTAAGTGCTTGCTCATCGTCAGAAATAAATCGTATATCTCTGCCTGCTCCAAATCCAGGTATTCTTTTTTGCATTTCTCGCATTTGAATTTGATTATATGAAATGTTAATGAGCCGTCAAACAGGCTTTTGTTCTCAATTATCTTCTGCATCTTTATGCCGCAGGCAGGGCATACAGCTTTGTCTACCCTGAACGATTTTTCAGCGAATTTTAGTTTAACTTCTTGATATTTCATAGCATCCTATTCCATTTTGCTTTTAAGACCAATGGCTTTTGCAGCAGCGTATTTTTAATTTCTTCTGCACCTACTCCATGTTTTCCCAAAATTTTCTCCTTGACCTTATCTTCGATGAGCACATTTTCTATTATCATGAACAAACCCCGCACCTGACGCCTGAGCATTGGACATCAGTGCTGTAGGCATTGCAGGTTTCTGTTATTGCATGCCCTAGTTTTTTCTGCCCGTCTATTCCGCGGCAGATGCCTTCACACCTGACATTCTCCAGCGCGAAGTTCCTGCACTGCCCGCAGATCGCATATAAACAGGAAAGCGCCTCGCGCTCCTGTCCGTAAAGCAGTTTGCACGAAGCTACGAATCTGTCAAAGCTTGCTTCTTCTGTCACGTCCCATGAGCACCGCTTCTTCTCGTACTCTATGCACTGCTCTCCGAAAATGCGCTGCGCCTCTGCCTTGCTGATCTCAGACCCGCTCTGGAAGATGAAAAAGGAAGCTAAGGTTACCAGCAGCATAACCAGAATTGCTATGATTACAACAGCCCTTGTTGAAAGTTCCATTTTTCAATTCCCCTTTTCACAGTTTAAAGTCTTTATATTTTCTCCTTTGTATATGCCACATGTGATAAATATGCAGGAACTTGATAGCTGTTACTGCGCAAGGCATCGTGGCGTTTGGCGCCTCTGCAGATGAGGTAGAAGCAACGCTCAAGAAGAAAGGACTGACATGGAACGACGTATATCTGATGAAAGTGCCTCGTGAGGATGAAGAGATGAGCATTCTATTCAGGGAGTTTCCGCAAAGCTTGCAGGCTACATCCACACAGTAAGAATAATCATTGCAGACAAGGAAATTGCATGCAAAATCGCCTTCTCCGATGAGCTTGGTACATCCTTCAATCTCTTCTTCCTCTTCAATCAACCTGATTAGTCTGTTATTCATCTTTCATTCAACTCATCAACATAAGCAATAAATTATCCTATCTTTCCTCAAGCCGGAAGTCTGATGGAAACTCCTCCTCGCCTTTTCTTTTTCTGATCTTGGAAAGTTTCTCTCTGATTGCATCTCTTTTCTTGTAGCCGATAGCGACAATAATGATTATTATGACTATAGCAATGATTGCCAACGTGCCATCGCCGCCTCCTGCTGGCGGCGTGACCTGTGTCTCAGGGCATTTCTCTTCTATTTTCCAGCCAGGCGGCACATCGCAGCTTGTCCTGAAGCTCTGGCAGCTGCCTCCTGGCCCCACAGCAAGCGTCCTCTTGATCTGCGGACAGGTTGTGATGAAGAGGTTGAAGAAAGGCCCTTTTGCCACCTCACCGCTCGCGTTTGCGACGTGGAAGAACTTGTAATCCCCTTCTTTCTGCGCATCCACTGTGTATGCTATTGTTATGTTCTGCCCCTGCCTGAGCG
This sequence comes from Candidatus Aenigmatarchaeota archaeon, assembly GCA_016202875.1. Taxonomy (GTDB): domain Archaea; phylum Aenigmatarchaeota; class Aenigmatarchaeia; order GW2011-AR5; family GW2011-AR5; genus JACQNX01. Next base: position 1,970 of record JACQNX010000055.1, read on the forward strand.
CAGTGTTGAAGCCGAGCGCCTGGTAAGGTTTATCCAGTTCTGTTGATGTGACTGTCTTGTTGTCCATGCGCACGAGTGTCTGATTGCCGCTGATTACAACATTGCTTATCGGCAGCGACTGGTCTACATGCTCTGTTAATGTGAAGTTCGCCACATGTTCCAATGGCCCGATGTAAAGCTCCACCTGTACTGGTCCGGGCGGGGCAGCATCTTTCATGTTCCTGATTACCTGCACAAGCTCTGTGGTTGTGACATTGCCTGCAAGGCAGAACACTTCTTGCACAGGCCTGCTGCAGATCACATTGTCGCCAGCATCATGAACCACAGGCTTCACATTGATCTTGCCAGGCGTTGCAATGACCTTGCTGGTTGTGAATGTTTTGTCTGTGTATTTGAGCGGCCCGCTGTCATCGCCGATTATTACATGCGCATGGTCTCCTCCTTCCCAGCTCATCTCAGCCGAAACAGTGTACCTGTTCGTGCTCTTGCCGAACACACACTCAGGTCTGAATCTCAGGATCTCGCACTTCACAGCAGACACATTTCCGCTCACATTGCCTGACGGAGCAGCCTGCGTTGCAGAGTTCACATCAAACAGTCCGATAGCGCTTATAGTATCGTCCTCTTTGCTCTGCGCGCAGTCCACATTCAGGCTGCTTGTTGCTTTGCACTCTGTGACATTCCACCTGCCTATGAATGGCGGCTTGACAGTAACAATAATATTTTCCTGCGCATCCTTTCTTATGAGCGAGCACGCAGAAGAGTTGATAAGATTTGCCTGGTTCTGCGTCCTGAATGTGCAGAAGACCTGCGAGAATCTGTCAATCTCTGTGGGATTTCTCACACCCACAGAAGCGCTCACAGATTCGCCAATTGTAATGTTATTCGCAGAAAGCGAGGCAGAAACAATGTCCAGCTTGTCTGACTTGATGACATTTATCGCTCTCGCCAGCGCAAGCGTCTGTGTCCTGTTTGCATTTGAGCAGTCCGCGGACTGGGAAGAGTCTGACGAGCATGAAACCAGCTGCCATGTTCCCA
>JACQNX010000061.1 GCA_016202875.1 Candidatus Aenigmatarchaeota archaeon
GCCGTTATCTCGTTCGTGCTGATATCCATAGGTCTGGCTTATGACGCATTCAAAGAAGCTAAGAAAATGAAGTAGATTAGTACCTCTTCATTTCTTTCTCTATCTTCTCAGCCCACTCATCTATTCCGCCCTCCAAATTTTTTGCACGGAACCCTTGGCTGAGCAAAAAATTTGTGATCCAGAAACTCCTGTTTCCTGTGTGGCAGTAGACAATTATTTCCTTGTCTTTTGGCAGTTCTGTGAATCTTGTCCTGACATCGCGCATAGGTATCTGAATATCATTGCTGATGGTGCATATATCCCGTTCCCACTGCTCCCTGACATCAAGCAGCACAATATCTTCTCCGCGTTTCTTTTTTGCTGCCAGCCCTTCTGCTGTAATTTCTGCGTCTTCATGACCTTCCATATGTTGTCTATTGCTAAAATCCATATAAGCTTTTCTGTTGAGGTATTTGCATGTCTTCGTTGATAGCATTAGGAAAGATGAAAGAGTTCTCCGTAAGGCACGGACACTATTACTCTGTGAAAGGTGTTGTAGAAAAGAGTGATGGTAGAGGCAAGTCCATCGGCTTCCCCACAGCCAACATAAAAGTTGTAGCTAAGGAAATTCCATTCAAAGGTGTCTACGCTGTGGAAGTGAAAATAGATGACAAAATATACAATGGCGTTGCCAACATCGGCTATGCCCCAACATTCAATCGCAAAGAATTCATGGCAGAAGTGCATATCTTTGACTTTTCTGCTGACTTGTATGGCAAAACGATAGAAATGTTCTTTATTGACTTCCTGCGCGAGGAGAAGAAGTTTTGTTCTGTAGATGAGCTTGTAAATCAAATCAAACGAGATTGTGAAAGTGCAAGAAAAGCTCTGGAGCAAAGTATTTTGAATGCTCCCGACGGGATTTGAACCCGTGTTTCCGCGGCTCGCAGTAAGTTGCAAGCCTCCGCGGCTATCTTCCTCACAGACGAAAGGCCGCTATCCTATCGGCGCAAGATGCACTTCGTGCATCATATGCTTGACCGGATTTCCCCACCTGTTCGTTTTGGTATAGTTTTTTGAAAAGGTGCCTAGACGACGGGAGCGTCTAAGGTAATCTTAAATGAAGCTTTTTAAATATGTTATAGGCAAGGGTCTCGTGAAAATTCAAGAGTATGAGTAAAATTTATTCTTCCCCAACCCACGCATCTATAAAATTATCAACCATCTGGTCAAGAAAGCTCTTTTTGTGCACAACAATGCATTTGATTATCATATCTTTGTCTTTGACCTCATAGAAGCGGAATCTGCCTTTTTTGCTGTACTGGATGATGCCGTTGTTTTCCAGCGTCTTGAGATGCCCTGAGAGATTGGAAGGCTGAAGCCCTGTAGCTTCTGAGATATTTGTCGCATTCGCGTGTTTCTTCTGCAGCAAAAGTAGAACGATATGCCTGAGCTTTTCTTGCCTGAGAATGGAGAGCACATGCTTTTCTGCCTCAGAAAAAGCCTCCATGGCATTATAGTACCGTGTGAACCGTCTGCTCTTTTCTGCCCTGATGAGGCCATTTTTATGCAGGAAATGCAGGTGGTAGTCTATGCTGCCGGTAGCAAGCCCCATCATTCTCTGGAGTTCTCTCATGTGGATGCCAGGATATCTGCATATTGTGTCGTAAATGTTCTTCCTGACCTCCAGCTCCAGAGGGTCGGGCATATTTATCGCCTTGGCTTGCTTGGTTTGTAGTAGCGTGCGTAAACGAGCATTGCAAATGATAGCAGAATGAGCAAATCCAGGACTTTGCCCGCGTTGCTGGTGAATATGTACTCTGCAGGGAAGAAGTTCTCAAAGAGCTGCAGTATCTCGCTCAGCGCAAAAAAGAAGAATGCTATGGCGAGGATAAAAATCCTGTTATCCTTGCGTTTCTTGAATGCCAGCAATGAAATTGCAACAAGAAAGAATGCCGCAATAGTTGCAGCGAGCAGTATTATGTCAAATGCATTGAGCACCTGGTCTCTTCCTGCTATGGAAAAGACAAGTCCCTTGGAGCCAAACCCTTGCCATGCAAATAAGTATATCCCGGAAAATACTATGACAATAAGGTAAACAGCTATTATCATGAAGAACGTTGTCTCATTCCATTTCACCTTTTTGGTTTCTTTTTCTGCCATGTCTTAATTCAACTCTTTTGTAATCTTGGTTTCAAACTTTAAGAATCATTAGTTCAGTCGTCAAGAAGCTGCAGTCCTTTTACATAGTCTTTTTTGACGTACACCACATCATCACAGTAACTGCAGCACAACTCAAGAAATCGTGGAGTCTCCATTCTTATTGTCATCTCTCTGCCGCAGCATTTTGGAATCTTTCCAATAAATCCCTTATTCATGCTACCACCTCCTATGGTCTTCTTGCATATATAGCACCTGACACAAATTTTGTTGTATGAAAACTAATGTCCTCCGCTATAATATCCTAACTGTTCTTTGGGATATGCAAAGACCTTTTCTTATTAATATTTTTCACGTTTTCTTTGGGGTTTGCAAAGACCTTTCTTTTAAGAAAGGGATTTGCTGTCCTAGGCTGTTCAGTGCTGAACAATGAGAGGAATTCTTATTTTTTTAATAGGAAGATGTTCATGGCAGAATGCTGCTACAATCTCATGACATCTGCTTGTCATTGATGTCCTTTCGCCGCATGCAATACATTTCATTTTCATCACACTATACACATGCTTTTCTTTAATAATAGGTGTTTTGGTACAAAGCATGAAAATTAGTGCAAAAATTGAATTGGTATTTTTCCTGTTTTCTTGCGAGCATTTGTAGGAGAGAACAGCTTATCTCCGCAAATCTATTGCTTTAAGTTTCTTGTCTTGTATAGGTCACAAAAGAGCGAGAAAATAGATACTCACTAGCTTCGGTTGCGGATAGGGAACGCCGAGAGCAGGTGAGAAAATACGTAATGCTGTGGGAACTTGGCGTCCTAGTGCATAGACAACCTGGGGTCAGTCAATATACCTTTGACCTCAGCCGTGTCGTATCGAACATTCGCGGTTAGAACAGAATTTCTATTTTTATTCTTCGCCGAAGAAGTAGCCGTGCACCACTGCGAGGAATCCAAAAAACAGCGAGCCTGCAAACAGATAGGAGTTTCCAAATCCTGACACAAACACCGATGCAAATAGCATGATGAGCCCCATAAACATGTTCAGCGCATTATTGCCAACATGTCCCCCAATAGCCACAGCGCCTCCCATAAGAAGCAGCCATAATGACATGAGCCACCAGAGTGGCACAGGCACAACACCAACAGCAACAGCCAGCGTTGTTATAAAGCCAAATACATTAAGCGCCATCCACATAGTCTCTGTGCCTTTCGGCATCTTTTTCATGGTTCTGCCAAGCAGGAAATTGGCCACAACTAGAATTATTGCCAGTATCACCCATATCCATGCTTCTGCAAGTAATTTGTTTGCTAAAAGCCAGTGTGCTCCTGAGAATACAATAAGCATGATAATGCCCCAGACAATGAGGGACGATTTCATATTGTTTATTTGTTGTCGCCACTATTTAAAATTCATGCTGCTTAAAAATCAATTACTTGTGTGCTGTATAGAAATTACATGCCTAGCGCTTATTATTTTTCTTCTTTAATTCTGTCAGGCTTTTTTCTGCAATCTTCTGGCTCTTGATTATAATGAAAATTATGATAACAACAACAATAGTCACTATTATTGCAGCCATGAATTTTGCTGTGATCGTTTCTCCTTTTGGTACCACTTGCTCTATAGCCGACTTCACAGCCTCATTCCAGAATAGTGCAAGCACAAAACCGAATGCAGAAATTATTGAAGTCAGCACAACAGTCCTCACACTCATGTACTGCTTTGCCTTCTCCTCAATGTCATCTGACATATGCTCCAATTCCTTTCCAGCTATTTATGTATTGTCTTTAAAATATTCAGCACGGGTCGGTGGTCTACCGGCATGTGATTGAAGCAGTTTTGCTATTTCAATCGGCCAAACGCTGCCCTTACAAGTACACTGCACCTTCGATGCATCGTACCCCGCTTTATAAGTAAGGCAGAAACAGGCAGTTCGATTCTGCCCCGACCCATTCTTGTCTCGCTTACGCCTCTACAGCAATGATCTCATGCTCTTTCATGTCTTCGCCTTTTTGGTCAAAATAAAATTTCCCCATGAACTTTTTGCCTGCGAGCATGAGAGGCATCCAGACCCTGTCATCAGGCCACATCTGGCTGTAGGGGATTGCATCCAGCCCAAACCACTGCGGCTCAGCCTCCTCTGTATTGACAGGCTCGCCCTTGAAATGTGTGGCCTTGAATATGTGCACCAGCCAGTCTGGTTTGTCTCTCTGTCCGAAATAAAATGCTACTGTGCCTGCGTGCTCAGGATTCAGCGGCATAATGCCTGTCTCTTCCACGAATTCCCTGACAGCCGCGCTCTTTGCTGTCTCGCCGTCTTCTATCTTTCCGCCTGGCCCATTGAACTTGCCCTCTCCTAAACCTGTCTTTTTTCTGATGAGAAGAATCTTCCCCTCTGTCACAATGTAGCACAAAGTTCCTTTGATCATATCATTCCCTCATAAGAAAGATAGTGCTCTATTTTTCGACAACCTCTCTCTGTGTTTTCCACTTTCCCTTATTAAAATAAAACCATGGACTTGGTTTCCGCATTTTAATGTTATTGCCACGATTTTTCTCCAATTGAAAACTGTATTCTTCATAAATAGGGTTTGCAAGGAGACTTTCACACATATTTCTTACCTGTCTGTACGCAACGCGGTATGTCATTTCGTCCAGTGTTATTTCAAAATACTTACCCTTGTCGACACTGACAATTGCTGGATAATTCCTTAGCATTTGCATTGTATGAGCATTTTCTGGACTCTCGACATCTCGCCTAAACCTTACATGTATTTTGGCTAACATAAGATTATGATAACTGGCATTAATTTAAACCGTTCGCATCGCTGTGAGAAAATAAATCAGCACCACAGCCCAAGCTATTGAAAATGCCATTATGTACTTGCCTGCTTTATACTTGTCCCTGTGCAAAAAATATCCAGCCAGTATGCCAGTTGGTATTGGGTTGAATATAGCAGCTATTGTGCCCAATAGTTCCCATTTGTCAATGCGCATTGGTCACACTCTCCAGGACTTTCTTTAAGTCGGGCACTGTCTCGTATTTTTCTATCTCTTTCGGATCTATCCATTCGCACTGCTCGTGCTCCCAGTCCAGGCATATGTCTTTTTTCTCTGTTTCAAAAAGAAAAGGATGCACAACCCAGGTTTTGTCGTCTTTTTTTGTAACCATAGCATCGCCCGCTGATATTAATGTTATCTCTTCCTCCTTTAGTCCTGTCTCTTCCCTGATTTCCTTGATTGCGCATTGCAGCGGCGCCTCGCCTTCTTCTATGTACCCTGAGATGCCTGCCCATGCCCCCGGGAAAGAGCCAACCTTGTCGCTTCTTTTAAGTATCAGTATCTTGCCTTCATGCACGAGGAAGCTTGTCACAACATGCGTTTCTCTCATAATTTTGCAACCTCTTTATAGAAAAGCAAAATGTCGGCTGCATAAACAAGTTCTTTCTCTGCGCCGCTCCCTGATCCTTCTACTCTCAATACGTCATTAACAGTGTCCGTGGTTATCGGATCTAGAAGTTCTGTTCGTGTTGAAAGTGTCATGTCTTGCCACCAAGCAGTCCTGAAACAATTTTCTTTTCCCCTTCATCTCTGAATTTCATGTCCTTGGCATCTTCCGAAGAAATCCATTTATAGGCGTCGTTTTCATGATCAAGTCTTATCTTCCCGGTAGCCTTGCACTTGTAATAAATAATCATTGTCCACCCCTTAGGATATTTCTTAATCGTGGTGTGAAATACGGCAGCACTTTTCAAATTAAGGTTTGTCTCCTCTTTTACTTCTCTGGACAAAGCAGACAATGTATCTGTCTCCTCATCTATATGCCCACCTGGAAAAACCCATTTTCCTCTCAGTTTTCCGTGTTCAGCGTCTCTGAGCATCAGCAGTTTTTTGTCTTTCAGTATGGCAGCATATTGCGATGCATAAAATTTTCTTCGTTTCATTAGCGCTGGGGGAGGGATTTGAACCCTCGCGTGCCGAAGCACACAGGTTTAGCAAACCGTGGCGTTCCAAAAGGAAATGCGCCGTTAGCCGCGCCTGAAGCGCTTGGACCAAGCTTGGCTACCCCAGCATTTGTAATGTATTTTTAAGGAAAGTTTAAATTTAACCAATATCTCTTTTAATTTCTGAGATTTCAATTCTATTGCATGAAGGTCGTTCTTTATATGGCCATGACAGCAAATGGCATAATTGCCAAAGAAGATGACGATACAAGCTTTGTTTCTAAGGCTGAGTGGAAAAGTTTTCGCGCGATGATCCGTCGTACAGGAAACATGGTTATAGGCAGGCGTACTTATGAGATTATGAGGAAAGCTGACGAATTTGCCGGACTGGATAAGGTGAAGATAGTAGTGGTGACCCATGACATTTCTCTCAAAGGTGATACAACAAACATCATTTTTACAAGCAAACAGCCAAAAGAAGTGCTCCGCCTCCTCAAAAAAGAGGGATTTTCTAAGGTGCTTATTGCCGGCGGCAGCGCACTTAATGCCAGCTTTATGAAGGAGAATCTTGTAGACGAAGTCTATCTGGATGTCGAACCTGCTGTCTTCGGCAAAGGCATCCGGCTCTTTGCCGAAGCTGATTTTGAAGCTAAGTTAAGGCTTTTGGAGATAAGAAAACTGTCAAAAAACGTAATTCACTTGCATTACGCTGTCGTGAAAACTGTCAGAAAAACGTAAATATATGTGCCAAAATCCCCGAATCTTTAAATTCCTCTGCCGCTATAGATAGCATAGAAAAGGAGGTCATGATAATGCCAGTAAATGTGAAAAGCTTCTCAGACATAACAAGAAAGGACGTATTCACGCACCGAGGCGTGTATTCCGGAAAAGTCCTGGACATAGGACTTGATCTGGAAAAATTCCGCGTCAAATCCCTTGTCGTGGACGCTGTGCGCGGCTCCTTCTTGGCAGACCTCGTAGGGGATAAAAAAGGCGTCATAGTGCCTTACAGCATGGTCCAGAGCATCGGCGACATAGTGATAATCAAGCACATCCAGCCTGTAGCCAGCGACGAAGAAGCGCCAACTGCCCAGTAAATGCATTCTTTTGCTGCTTTTTCTTAGTTGTTGCCTGTGCTGTGAACAGCATTTGCGTTCGTCATTGCTCAAAAGGCAAAAATCTCCTTGTTTGCAGCATAACTATATATCAGTTAGTCACCAATTATTACGCTATGCTGGTCGTAAAGATCGTGGGTTTGGATGCCGGACCTCTGGCCAAGATTGTTGCCAAGGCAGGTTACCTCTCCGGTCTCTTTGTCCAGTCGTTCTGCCTCCAGAATAAGGGATACGTCAAGCTTGACAAAAAGCCTCTCCTTTCCAAGCAGGAAGAATTTCCAGATTTTCTCTTGCTTATGGATTCCCAGAACATTCAAGAAGCACTAAAGCATGCGAAAGAGAAGTCTGTAGTCATATTGAACACACCAGAAAAACCCAAATCGCCAGCGATCAAGAAGAGAAAACTTAAGGTTTACAGCCTTAATGCAACAGCCCTCGCACTGAGTGTAATAAGAAAGCCAGAGCCTGGTGTGATAATGCTGGGCGCACTTGTGAAGCACTGCGACAAGATCACAGCCAAATCTGCGAAGCTTGCAGTAGGCGAAAGAAAGGAGCTGCACCTCGCCTTAGACGAGGGCTTCAGGAATGTGAAGTAGGGGAAAATTTATGCTAGCTGATCAGGAAGTAAAGCAGGAAAAAGTCCAGCCCCACACACCACAACAGGCAGGCAAGCCCGCTGAAATGCGCATTCTCAAACCTAAGATAAACCTGAGCGTCTGCGAAAAGAACTACAACTGTGTGGTGTTCTGTCCCAGAAATGCTATTTCAATAAATCAGAAAAGCTGGCCTGTCATTACTTATGATTTATGCGATGGCTGCCTTATCTGCCTGAGAGAATGTCCTACATCAGCCATCCTAGAGGAAAGATAAATGATAATAAAAAACGAATTGCTGTCAACGCCAGAAGTTGTAGCTCATGCTGCACAGCTGTCCATGGCAAATCTTGTTTCTTATACGCAGGATAGTTCATTTCCTGTAGTGGAATATATTAAGTCTCTTATGCAGGCAGATGTGCTGGGATCAGACTCTGCTGCTTCTGCCATAACCGCGGCTCTTGCCGCATCATCTGTTGAAAAGCGTGCCTTTGTACCCATTGCGTATCCAGACCCAGCAGCAGTAAGGGAAGCAGCATCAGTGAGGATGCCTGTAGTAATTTTTGCAGCAGCAAACCCGGAGAGCGTAATGCCGCTGCGCGATGCAGGCTGCATCATTGTATTCTGTGAATCACACCAGGAATTATTAGACACAATAATCAGGTCTTTCAAAGTTTGTGGAGACAACAAAGTCCTCCTCCCCTGCGTTGTCGTATGGGACGGTCCCCTGGACTATTCAGAGCCTTTATCGCTGCCCTCAGACCAGATAATAAAGAATTTCCTGCCGCCATTAAAAATGCCCCATAAGCTCGACATGAAAAATCCATCGCACCTGGGGCATTATGGTGTGCACGCACGACAGCAGCAGCAAAAAGCCATGGAAAGTGTGTTCAAAATAGCTGCTGCCGTGGATGAAAACTGGAATAAGAAATTCAAAAGATCATGGCCAGCAGTTGAAAAACACCAGGCCGACGATGCCGAGCTCCTTCTTGTTACATATGGCTATCATAGCAGCACAGCCAAAGCTGCAGTAAATGCATTGCGCGCACAGGGCAAGAAAGTCGGGTTAGTGAGGATAAGAATTTATCGCCCATTCCCTCTCCATGCCTTGTCCTTGCTGAAAGAAAAGAAAGTTGCTGTCCTGGACTTTGCAGCCAGCCCAGGTGCACCGTCGCCGCTGTACCAAGAGATCAAATCATTGGCAAAATTTTCCCTAAGTTTCATCTCTCTGGACAAATATCTCTCAGAGAAAAACTTTGCCGAAATCTTTGCGAAACTGGAGAAAGCGGAGAAGGAAGAAGTTTACTGGCTGTAAGGCAAATAGACCATGTGCGTTGCTTCCTTTAATTCGTGCGGCTGGAATTTCAGCTTGAACTTATACAGGGCTTCTGTCTCTGAGCCGCCGAGATTTACGCGCTTTACACCTTCATCCTGGAGGCGTAAAAAAGTTTCCATAAAGCATGCTTCTGAGAGCCCTGGCCAGTCATGGTA
>JACQNX010000068.1 GCA_016202875.1 Candidatus Aenigmatarchaeota archaeon
AATTATTATTTTGACCATGATACATACTGTATTTTGCTGAAGAATAAAGATGAATCTTTTTATAAATATATTCTTGGTTTGTTAAACTCTTTATTATTAGAATTTTACTTAAAGCAAATCAGCCCATACGCCTCAGGTAAATATTACAGATACATGACTAGTTACCTAGAACAACTACCAATCAAACTCCCCGAAACACCCGAAGAAAAGAAAATCGCTGAACAAATAACCAAGAAAGTAGATGAGATTTTAGAATTGCACAAATCAGGGATAATTGATATAGATGCTGTTCTTGAAGGTGAAGAAACCGAAAAGCTCTATAATTTGCCAAAAGTTGCATTCAGCATAAGCGATAATGCCAAGTTTGAGAAAATCAAGGCAGATGATAGCAAGATTTTTATCAATTCTCAGGATTTCATAGAAATTAAAGACAAGAAGATTAGGGATTTTGTTGAAATTTATCTCAATTTAAACAGCGAAAAATTATCTAAAGCCAAAGATGTAAAAAACTTGATTCTCAATATTCCTGTTCCGAAACCTGTTGAAGTTTTGAAAGAAACCATAAAAAAAGGCGGAGCTGACCAATCAAAGATTAAAGAGAGGATAAAGAAGCTGGAAGATGAAATTAATGAACTGGTTTATCAGATATATGGCATTACGAAAGAGGAGAGAAAGATTGTTGGAGACCGTAACAAATTTTGCTGAAACCTCCTAACCCATAATAAATAAATCACAGCTTGCTCTCTATCGCTGCCTTAAAGGCGGAGAATGGCTGCGCGCCCTCTATTTTCTGGTCATTTATGAAAAATCCAGGTGTCCCTGTCACGCCAAGCTTTTTGCCTTCTTCCTGATCCCTGAGCACGCGTCCCCGCATCGCGCCGCTGTCCAGGCATGCATCAAAGTCCGTCCCATTAAGCCCGATTTCCCTTGCAAATCTTTTCAGGTTGCTTACTGAGAGAAGGTTGTTGTTCTGGAACATCTTGTCGTGCATCTGCCAGAAAGCGCCCTGGCCGCCGATGTCTGCTGCGCATTCCGATGCTTCGGCAGACTTTTGCGCATTGCTGTGGCTGGGAAGAGGGTAGTGTTTGTAGACAAACTTGATCTTTCCTGTGTCTATGTAGTCCTTCTTGAGTTGCGGCTCTGTGTCCCTGAAAAAGCGCGCGCAGAACGGGCACTGGAAATCAGAGAATTCTGTCATTGTCACAGTTGCGCTCTCGTTCCCCATAAAGTTGTCGTCGTCAGGCGTCTTCACCTGATATTGCGCAGGCGTGAAGCTCATGGCAAAGTATGCGCCGGCTGCAATCAGAATAATTATAACAGCAGCAGCAATGTGCGGCTTCTTGATCTTCCTTTTCGGCTTCTGCTCCCCCTGTTTCGCGTGCTTGGCATTTGTGTGCTGCTGCAGCGCTTCCTCGGAGCCGAATTTTTTCCTGCACTCCGCGCACTCGAATTCTGGCATAGTTTCTTTTTAGAATAAACCTTTTAATAGTCCTGCTGTTTGGCTTTGGATTTGTCTCTGCTTTTCTACAGGAAGCATTTTTCAGGTAAAATAATTCAGCATGGAGAAGAGCCCATTAAAAGCCCTCAGCTTGCAAGGCTCACTTACATCGCAATAATAGCAGTCCTTCCGGTTGTTGTATTCAGCCGCAGAAGGCAGCACAATAGCAGGCAACCTTTTCATCCTCGGTGCTGCCAGCAACGTGATAATAATTCAGAATGCCGAAAATAAGTCCGGCGAAACGCTTACCTTTTTTGAATTCGCAAAATTAGGTGCACTGCTTCCCGCCGGTGACACAGCCCTCGCTTCCCGCTTCTCCCCTTTCAGGGCACTTCCTTGAATATAAGCAGGCCTCGTCTGTTACGCTGTTCAGCTGCGCATCTATGTTCCTGCTGTTGTCAAAAGTAATGAGAACCCTGTCCAGATCGTTTATTTTTTTGCCGCCAAACTCAAAATCTTCCCTGCCATTGACAAACATCCTTAAGTTGTGTGTTTCGTTACTGCAGTAGCTGCTGCCCTCAAAGACAAAGCATGCGGAATTGAAAGTGATGTTGATGTTCCTGAAAAATATTCCCCACGTTGCATCAGCAGCGTGCTTGTGCGCAATCCATCCGACATTGTCATGCATATGTGCCTTCTCATCTTCTTGTTGGCCATGCTTCTCTGACTTTTCTTCTTCTGCTGTCTCATGATGCATGTATTTGTCCTGTGAAAAGTTCAATTTCTCTCCATTAATGTAAACAGCAAAATCCGCATGCTCATGTATTTCTTTCGTTGCAATCAGGTATATGGAAATGAAAAGGACCACAACGGCAATAATGAAATGTGTCTTTTTCATATGCGGACCCCCGGTTCATAGTATTTTGCTTTTGATGCGCGGCAGGATCTCTTTCTCCATAAAATTAACGTCAGATGCCCATGAGCAGTGCTTTCCGTTATGCAAAAGCCAGTATTTTTCTCCCCTGATGTTACGGTATGTCATTCCTGCCATATAAGTGATGCTTGCCTCCGTATCTGTGCCTGATACAGACCCATCCGGCTTTCCGATATCTACAAGAAAATCTGTGGGGCTGTCCTGTTCCCAGTCTCCCCCAGTAAAGCGGTAGCTTGATCTGTCAAAGGCAGGGTGCTTCAGCTTGCGCGAGCATGTCAAGTTTATATTGTGGATATAGTCAGGGAGCAGTGAGGTGAGGCTATTTGAAAAGGCTTCGGCTTTCTGGGGCGTCGCGCATCTGCTTGCACAGTCCTGGTCAGAAGAGCAGTCCTTTGCAGGGTTTTCCTCGCATACTCCTAAAGGCTGCCCCTCGCCTGCAGCGCCCGTGCATTCCGCGCCGACGTCCCATGCCATGGGCGGCCCTCCTCCCAGCAGCTGGTAATCTACAATAGGGTCAAGCCCGTGCCAGTATACAGAAGAGAAGGTGGCCATGCTTCCTCCGCTGCAGCCGATTGTGCCGAATTTTGCCTGCTGCGGGACGATATTGTCATGAATCCATTTGATGAGCTGTGCCGGCCTCTTTGCTTTTTCGTACAAAGTGCTCGCTTCATCAGGAGAGCGGCGTGTCCACCATCCTGTTAGCAGTGACATCGCTGTTTCTCCTCTCCACCTTGTGTCTATTACAAGAACGTCCTCTTTTTCAAATTCGTGCCGCAGTGCTGTTATTGCAGGGGACGCCGTCTCCATGAAGAATGTTCCGCCTGCTCCCTGGTGCATAAGGAGCGCTGCCCTGTAATCATTTGACGGCTGGTTGAATCTTATTTCCCCGGCCATTTCGTCAGAGACAAAAGCAAGCATCTGCAGCTTTCTGCTTCTGGCGTCAGTTTCATCAGACAGATAAGTGCACTCCTTCCAGTCTGCGCATTCCTCCCTGCATGAATATCTTATCCATTCATCTCCTTTTTGCGCATTCCAGAAAGGCCCTTCGCATACGACAAAGTCTCTGGTTGGAGGGATGAATTGTGCCGTCTGCGCTGAAACTGCATAAATTATAAAAATAATTACCGCCCCTAAGGCAGCCGCGGTCAGGACTTTCATGCCACACAAATGCCTTTTCTTTTTTGATGAAACTTTTCTCATAATCTTGCCTGTTCTTTGGGTTTTGTAAAGATGTTTTTCTTTTTTATAATATTTTACACTTTTTCTTTTGGGGTTTTGCAAAGACCTTTCTTTTATGATATTCTTACTATTTCTTCTGGAACATGCTTTGTAATATTTTTCCACCTGTTCTCTGGAAGATTGTTAATATTTTTCACCTGTTCTTTGGAAGATTGTTAATATTTTTCACCTGTTCTTTGGAAGATTGTAAGAGCCTTTCTTTCAAGAAAGGATCTTACTGGAAGAACCTTCTCATTGCTGGGTGCATGTCTTCAAGATAGCGCTGGGCTATGTTCTCGTACAGGTTGTAGATAATCATGACAGTCAGCAGGATTCCGGTCCCTGTTCCCAGAGCGCCTGTGAAATCCGCAAACGATGCGAGCAGCCCTATCATGAGCCCGCTTATGATTGTCAGTATCGGTATGTACCTGTTGAGCACTTCCTCTACAATGCGCGGGTCTCTCCTGAAACCGGGAATCTGCATGCCCATGCCTTCTATCTGCTCTGCCACGCTGCGCGCATCCATCCCGCTTGTGGCTACCCAGAATATTGAGAATATAACCGAGCCTCCTGTAAGTATCAAGAGGTATGCAAGCACGCGCGCGAATTCTTCTCCTGTTGGCAGACCAGTAGTTGAGTTGGCAACAAGCAGTGCAAGAATAAAGCCCGCAATCAGGGCTATGCCTATTACCCTGAGTGGATTCCTGAATTTGAAATAAAATGCCGAGAATGCAGCTATGAAAAGTATTGCCATAAACGTAAGGAAAAATATCTGCACAGATAAGCTTGTGGGCGCAATAAAGAACTGTGCAATGCCACTGGCAACATTTCCATTCTGGTCAAAGCAGCCGAGAATGCCGCACCTAAGGCCGGTTTCTTCTATTGTTCTCGCAGTCATGCTTCCTACCAGCTGCAGATTCGCAAGTAGCGCAGCCACCAGAATCACAGGGATGTTGCTTGTATAAATTAAATTGAGAGGCCATCTTCTGGAGAAGCCACGGATAGAGCCAAATGCAAGCGGAATCTCAACTTTCAGCGCCTGTGCATATACAACGGTGAGGAATATTATTACCGTTGCGATGATGGGAAGCACCGCTATAAATGACTGGAAGAATTCGCCAATGCCGATATACGTCACAGCCTGCGGTATGAGGCCAGCTGGTATTGTTTCTCCTGGCAGTGTGAGCGGATTGAACGCACGCACAAATATCTGTCTTGTCACGCCTGCTGCTATGAACAGGGATACTCCTGACCCAATGCCCCACTTCGTTACAACCTCGTCCATGAGCAGGACAAGGAACCCGCCGAATGCAAGCTGCCCTATGAGCAGCCAGTAAAGCCCAGCATCAGGGCTTACAGGAGTAATTGCACCGAATGAGACATAGGCTATTGCCTCAAAGACCGTGAAGAATATTACCATGAGCTTCTGCGTGCCCTGGAATTTTTTCCTTCCCTCAGGCTCCCTGAGGTTCCACGGGATTATTTTTGAGCCGACGAGCAGCTGCAGTATTATAGAAGCTGTAACAATAGGCCCGATTCCAAGCGTCATCAAGCTTCCGATAGAAGAACCCAGAATAATATCAAAGAACTGGAATCGCTGCTGCGAGACAGGCGAGATTCCGTACAGAGAAATCTGGCCAAGAACGAGGAACAGGAGCAAAATAGCGCCTGTCCACTTGAGTCTGCTTTTGAAGCTTAAATGTCCTTTCGCCTCCTGTATGCCAGGAAGCTTTGAAGTTATGCTGTCAAGAACTGACATGGCCACACCGCTTTTTCTCCATTGCAGATTACTCCACAACTTCTATTCTTCCGCCTGCTTTTTCTATTTTCTCTTTTGCGCGTTCTGTGAACTTCGCGACCTTTACTGTAAGAGCTGACTGTACATTGCCACGCGACAATAATTTTCCATATCCTAATGTCTTCAAATCAATCTCGTTTCTGTTGTCTGTGATTAATTTTTCAACATCTCCTACATTTATCGCCTTTTCCTTCTTTCTTCTTGATACAAATCCCTTGTAACCGTAATGTTGTGGCGCTTTGCTGACTACCCATGACCATTTGTGCTTGTGCAAGCCAGCAAAACCTTTCCCGCCGCGCGATCCTTTGCCGCGATGCTTCTTCTTTGAGCCGTAGCCTGTTCCGGAGCCGCGGCCTTTTCTTTTTTGTTTGAATCTTGCTGTCATGATTATTTCCCCTCTTCTAAATCTGCAAATGCTTTTGCTGCCTGCTTAGTCAGGTTACCCATGATCTCGAAACTTTTCTTTGTTTCTTCAAAAATAGTGACAAAAAAATCATCTGGTTTCCCCAACACCTCGTTCGAATAAGTCATGCGTTCTTTTTCAGCTTCATTCAGTTCTCTTTCTCTAGCAAAAAGATTAACTTGATCGAGCTCTTGCTTGTACAACCATCTTATTGGGCCTACGATGTCCCTTGCTGTTTTTCGTCCCATTAGATAAGCACACAGAGCTTTGTTAACATAAGCCCTAAGCATATTTGTTTCTTCAAAGGGACAACAATCCAAAAAGTAATACGCAATCGAGATTCGTGCAAAACTACAAATGCCTGCCTGACTTTTTTCTTGTGAGTCGCTCATCTTCACATCATCCTCTTAATCATTTCATTGATCGCCTCGCCTCTATAGCCAAGGTCACCTTTGGGGTACATCTGCTTCAGCGACTTGAACCCGCCTTTCGACGGTCTCAGTGCAATGGTCTTTTTGCCGCCAAATTGTTTTTCCATCTCTGCTGAAAGCTCTCCCCATGCAATAAAGTTTTGTGTCTTGGTCAGCATGCTTATTGTTTGCGGATTGCTGGGCAGCACCGACAGCGATAACTTTTTCTTTAACCCAAGCATCTGCATCGTGTCCTTGATGTCTCTCCTCGCTTTTATCTCTCCTTTCAGTCTTATCGCAGCCAGCATCATTCTTCACCTTTGTTTTCCTCTTCGATGTCTACATCTTCATCAAGCAGGACTTCTACTGCTTCAGCGACAGGTTTTCTTACATCGTCCGGCGAATAGTCCTGCGGAAATTTCATGCTGTTCATGTTCTTCAAAGCGTTGTAAATAGCAAAAGCATAGTTTACTCTTGACCTTGACTCGCCATCACTCATGGACCAGATGTCCTTAATGCCAGCAAGCCTGATTATTTTCTTTGCTTCGTCATTGATGCAGAGACCTATGCCTTTAGGCGCAGGCATAAGCACCACCCTCACAGACCCTGCCTTGCCCTCTACCTTCACGGGAATTGAGTGTGTTTCACCGCATACACATTCCCATGAGCCGCATGCCCTCTTCACTGGGATGATATTGAGTTTTGCAGACACGATAGCTTTGTTTATTGCATCCCTGTTCTCCAGCGACTGTGCCTTGCCTATGCCAACATGACCATTTCCATCACCAACAACTGCTAATGCAGAAACTCTGTACCGTCTTCCTGACCTATGCATGCGTGCTGTCCTTCTTGTGGGAGTCCTCTTTATTCCTCCCCCCTTTCCAGGAGAACCGCCAATAAGAATTATTTCGCTCTGCAGCCCGGGGACAAGCTTGTCCACTATCTCAGGTTCTTTTATCTTTTTCCCCGAAGTGAAAATCTCATCAAGTGTTATTTCTCCATTAGCCACCTGTTGCCCTAATTTTGTTTTTGGTATCCAGTCCATAATCACGCCTCTTGTAATATTTTTTCTCTCATATCCCCTGTTATTTTTTTCTTCACTTCATTGAAATGTTCTGGCAGCTTTTCAGGCTCAAGCCCACGCTTCAGATACTGGGAAAAATGCACTGAATATTTTTTGGCATCTTTGCTCTGCATCATTTCTGCATATTCTGCAACATGCCTGCCTTCTATTCTTTCCTGTCGCGGCACAGCATCTTTTCCAATATTGATTTTCAGGCCAGCGTCTTTTGCCCCTACAAGACATGCAAAAAGAGAAGACCCCCTTATTGACATCTGCATGCCTAAATCCGGCACTACCTCATCTATGCCTTTCTTCTTTGCATCCTTGCCTATAAGCAGACCTGACAAATAGGCAGCTGAGGTGTTTCCGCAGTGGCCCTTCCATCCATATTTTTTAAGAGCATTCGACGCTATTTCTGCCACTGTCTTGTCTCCTTTGGGATGAAGCTCAACAATCTGCAGATGAAAACTATTGCCAGACCTTCTGACAACTAACCTGGGCTTGCCAGACTTGAGCAGCGCTAAGCGCTGCGCATAATCTGTCTTCTTCTGCAACCGTCTTTTGAACTGCATATGATCACTTCTCTTTCTTAATCAGGTTGTTCCTCTCCAGGTAGATCATTACGTGAGACCTGCTTCTGAATATCCCGCTCTTAGATTTTGTATAAACCATGCGGTATGTCTTGCCATCAATTTTCTTCTCCGCCTTTAGGTCCCTTAGCAAGCTCCTTATAGCCCTGATTCTGTTTATCCAGTTTCTTTTTGCAACGCCGCTCACGTGTCCTTTCCTTGAGCCGGTTCCGCGCCTTCTTCCTTTCTTTTTTTGCAACTGGATCTTCTTTTTTCTGAAATTGCTGGCTCCTTTTTTCTGCCTGGCGGAGATGATGCCATCCTTTATCAGGCTGCGTATATCTTCAGCAGTGATGGCCTCTTCCACATCAGCAATGCGCTCAGGATTAATCCACACTCTTGTGACGCCGCAGTTTAATATCCTGCTTGCCATAATTTTCTGTGATCTTAATTCCGTCATTTTTCTCCACCCTGTCCAACAACAATCAGTTCCAGAATTTATTCTGCCCCTTAGGTTCTGAAAAAAACAAAACAGAAAAGTTGTCAAACGCGATATTGCAGTTTTTGCAGCTGAAGCTGTGTTTCTGGACCTTGTTTCCGAAGTCCCCGCATAGAGGGCATTTTCCGGGGCCGAAGTTCACGAACATGATTATGCAGTCTCCTTATTTTCTTCCGCTTCTGTAGCCGTTTTTTCAGGCGTGAATTCATACGTATAGATGAACACCTCTGTTTCCGGGGTCACGTTCTTTTCAGGATAGTGACGTTTGAAGGCTTCGATCAATTCGCCCGTTTCCTCGTAGGTCTTGTAGTGGCCCTTGTCCTTGAGGTCTATCTTGCTGAGGGGCATGCGCTCAACATTTATGATTTTGGCATGTCCTATTGTTTCTCCCTTCTGCGTGTTTTCGATTTTAACGACATCGCCGATGCGGAAGCCGTGATCCCGCATGCGGTACGTTTTTGTCTTGCCTTTCATCAACTGGGGAACTACGCTTTCATGGAATCCCATTTTTTTCTCCTTATTGCTTTCTTTTGTTGTCTCAACCTTCTCTTCCTTTGTCTCTGCCGTCTTCTTAACTTCTTTCTTCTTGACCTGTTTTCTTGTTACGATTTCCTGTTCTCTCTGCGCCGATTTTCTAATTTTCTTTGCATTGAGAATCTTTAATTTCATCTGCTTAGCTTTATCTGCAATAATCTGCGTTTTCTTTGCTCCCAGTGAACGTGAAATTATTATCGCCACTTGCGCATGCTCCAAATCTCCCAGTGAGCGGACAATGCTGAAGCGCATGCCATCTACTTTGTTTCTTTCAGCATTTTTTGTTCCGTATCCTATCGCAGCCTGCAGTCCTGACCCGCCTTTTCTCTTCCGGAGCTTGCTCTGCCTGCCTTTCGGCCTTCTCCACTTTGTCCTCAGTTTCGGATATCTGAAATAATCCTGGGACTTGAATCGCTTGCTCATCACATTCCACTCCGGTGGTTTCGTGTTTTGTTCTTTTCTACGATATTCCTGATAAGTTCTTCGCTGTTTGTGTTTGTGATCTCACATAATCCAAGCAGATAAACTATCATGTCACCAATTGCATCTTTGATTTCAGAATCATCCTGGTCTCTATAGCTGGCAGCAAGCTCTCCAAGCTCTTCTGTAAGCAGAATGATTTCCTTGCCTACGTCAGACGAATTGAACCCTCTTCGTTTTTTGTTCTCAACGATTTCTTTCTGTATTTCTGCCAGATCAATCATGTCGCAACACCTGCTTGAATTTTTTCAAGTAAATATCCTAAACTGCTGCCTTTGTCATAAAAAGCATCGGCTTGTAAATGTTCTGGTTTTATATGTGACGGAATATTCTGTGCTGCGTATTCTACATCGTCATCCACTATCAAAACTTTTTTCCTGTTTGTCATCTCATAATCCACTCCCGTTCTGAGCCTCTTCGATTAGTAATCGAAATTGTTCATCTGCTTCTTGCATTCTAGCTGACGGACTCATTCTTTTTGGAGTGTTTTTAAGATGCGCATCTATCTGATTTACCAGTTCAATCTTTTTTGGCCCTAAGGGTACCCGATACTCCACGTCAGCTGCATGAGGATGAAGAGCAGGCAAAAGTTCACTCTCGTAAAGATGCGCCATAAATAACGATGCACCGTAAGGTTGTTTATCGAGTGCATCAATCAATCCACTTCCCTTCAAGTTCAGATGGTAAGCTATCACTGCACGCGGGGCTCCCAATGCAAAAGTCCACATAACACTAGAGAAATTATCACTAATCACTACCTTGTACCCTTTCTGTCTAAGCATATTTGCCATCTCTGCTGTTTCCCTTTCTGCAGAAGTAGCAGACGGATCATAAAAAATTACAACATCTTCATTTGTCATAATAGTCATATCTCCCTGCCGCTCTGCAGCTTTCTCGCGCTGAGGAATATGCCATCCTGAAAAATCCTCCTGTCCCTTCTTCTCACCCTGCATGCGCGCTCTATGTTTGCAGCAGTCTGTCCGACATCCTCTACATTTATGCCAGTTACTTTTATGATGTCTTTTTCTATATGCACACCGCACGTGCCAAATATGTCCACCTTTCTCACGCCTTTCTCGCCGAGAAAGTTTTTCACTTCCACAACGCCGTCTTTTGCGGCCACAGTTATGGGGAAATGGCTGTATACGATTTTTAGTTCGTAGCTGTACCCGTCTGACACTCCGACAAACATGTTTTTCAGGTGCGCCGCAATAGTGCCCACCATCGCCTGTGCTTTTCTTTTTTCTGAATATGTTTTCACAATAATTTTTCTTTCATTCTGCAGGATTTCTATTTCCTCATTGAATCTCGGGTCATTGAAATCTTTTGCAATTTCACCTTTGGGCCCTTTGACTGCTACGCTTTTTCCTTCAATCTTTGTTTCCACATTATCCGGAATAACGATCTCTTTCTGCATAGCCCTCTCCTCAATATACGTATGCCAGCAGCCTTCCGCCTATTTTCTGCTCAATCGCCTCTTTCTGGCTCATGACGCCTTTTGGCGTGGATACGACAAGGATTCCAAATCCTTTTGCAGGTAAGTGTCTGTTCTCCCACTTTTCAAACCCGTCTTTTTTTACAGCGAATCGTGGCTTAATTGCCCTGGATTTGTTTATTCTTCCGACGAGGTCTATTTTGAAATGTCCTGACTTGCTGTCGTCAAGGAACTCAAAATCTCCTATATAACCTGCCTTCTGTATCACAGTCAGCACTTCTTTGATCAGCGACGAAGCCGGGACTATGCACATCCGCCTTCCTATTTTTTCTGCGTTATTTATCACGTACAATGTATCCGCAAGTAAGTCGTGCCGCATTTTTACATCACCTGTATTTCTTGAACCCAATCTCCCTCGCTATCTCCCTGAAGCATCTCCGGCAGTAGAAAAGCCTGTACTTCCTGATAACGCCTTTCATGCTACCACATCTCTCGCATTTACGGCCGCCGCGCCCGAATTTTCTCTTGATAGCTTTATTTCTCATTTTCAGAGCACCTTCATTTTCATATCTCCATTATGATTCTTTTAGCGAAACTGCCCCTTTCAGCGCGCTTGTTTTCTGCTATTTTCTTTCCTTCTGCTTCGATGATCTCCGGAATTTTATCCCTGACTAATTTTTCCATCCTGACCACCTATTCAATAGCAACCCCGAATTTTTCTCTGACAAAATCTACTGCTTCCTGCTGTGTTATAAGGTGGCTTTTCCCAACCTTGCCCGCAAGTCTTTTTCTTTTGATCCTGTATCCCGGCCTCTCAAGCGTCACACAAACATCCATCCCAAGAATTCCTATTTTAGGATCGTAGTCCATCCCAGGTATGTCTATGTATTCCCTGATTCCGAATGAGAAATTTCCGGTACTATCAAAGCTATGGATAAGAAGCTTGTTTTCTTTTGCTTCAAGCAGAGTCCTGAGTACTTTTTCAGCATCGTCTCTTATCGTCACTTTGCATCCTATGGGCTTATTCTTGGGCACATTGAATGTTGATCTTTTCTTTGTTTTTGTGATGACAACTTTCTTGTTGCTGAACATTTCCAAAATTTTCTTTGCATGTTCAACATTAGTTTTAGTGCCGCAGCCTATATTCAGCGTTATCTTCTCTATCCGCAGTTTCTTCATGTCATTCATTGTGCTCACCTACCGATATCACAGGCTCTGGTTTGCCTAGAGCAAAAATATAATTCAGTGGCAGTGTGACGGTTCTGTTTCCAACGGAAATTTCCGCAACATTGGGCTCAGAACTCTTTACTATTCTTATCTTGTCTAGAATGCCCACTGTCCCTATATTGTTTCCTTTTGTGACTATAACATGCACGCCCTTTTCCTGTTTTATCACATCCTTGATTTTTCTGGACTGTACATCAAAAATCACAACATCGCCTGTCTTGTGCGGCGCGTCTGCAAGCAGTGTTGTGCCATCATGGAACTGAATCTGGATTTTGCCCTTCTTTGTCGCGGTCTTGCCCACTATTTTCTTCAGCTTGAGTGCAGATTCTTTCTTGTCAAGAGGGCGCAGGTATAATCCGCGCCTGCCTGGAAGTATCCTGTAATGTTCGTCTCCTATTGTAATGACATCCATGAGCCCTATCGGAAAGCCTGCAACCCTTCTCACAGTGCCGTCAATTTTTATTATTCCTGCATTAAGAAGTTCCCTGACCTCTCTCAGTGTTTCTGCGTAACGTAGCACCTCTCTGAGAACAACAGCGATTGTAAGCGCATTGCGCTTTGAATGAGGCCCTGGAAGCGGTGTAACTGTGTATTTCTTCGTCTTCTTCTCTATGGGCCAGAATCCTGGAACCTCAAGTCTTTTTATAATTGCCATTTTCACGCACCTTTCTTTAATGCAGCAAATCGTTTTTTGTCGTTAAGATCCAATTTCATTACAAGCAGGTTGCTCGGGTCAATGCTGACAGCAACTTCTTCCCCGCTTGCCTTGCGCCTCTTTATATTTTCTACCTTTACTTTGAGCTTCTGCAGGTCTATTTTTTCAACCTTGCCGTAAAGTCCCTTGAACTCTCCTCTGAGAACCTTGACCTCGTCGCCTTTCCTCAATGGCAGCGACCTTCTCTTGTACTGTTGCCTGAGATCTTTTGCGAGATGCGCACTCAACATCTTCTGCCTCCTGTGCAGAGGCGCATTGTACCTGTACTTTCTCTGTTTCCTAGGCTGTTTGCTCGCAAGCCAGCGAGATGAATATTTTTTCTTCATTGTCTGCCCCCCGTGGCTGCCCCAAGACGTGTTTCTGCTTTGTAAAAGAATGCAAACGTTTCTCTTTTCATTGTTTCCGTAAACATAATTTATCACAACACTATGCTCGCTATTTTCCCTATTGGTGTGAATCGTTCAACAACCTCTCTGGCAATAACAGATCTGATCTCTGTCCCTTGCGGCTCAAACGTCTTCGGATTTACCAGCACTGCTGCATTGTCTTCAAATTTGACACGCGTGCCATCGCTTCTTTTGTACTCCTGTTTCTGCCTTACAACAACTGCATAAACAACTTCATGCCGAATTTTTTCCTTGCCTTTTTTTACCGAGCAGATGATTACATCTCCTATGCCTGCTTTGGGCAATCTGCGAAGTTTTCCCTTATAGCCCTTAACATTTATGAGTTCCAATTCCTTGGCGCCGCTGTTGTCTACGCAGACCAGCCGTGCTTTTAATGGTATGCCTCTTACAATGCTGGATGTGATCGCCTTCATGCGCTCACCTGACCTGATAACGCCTTTGTCATCTTTGGATTGCCTGATTTTTGGAATATTACAAATCTCTTCGCCTTTGACAGCGGCCTGCACTCGCCTATATGTACTGTATCACCTACTGCTGCAGAGATGCATCTGGGATTGTGCGCAAGCACCCTGGTCCTGCGCCTCTCGTATCGCTCATATTTGTGGAGGTAGTGGTAGTAGCTCCACTCCACAACAGCGCTGTCAAATGCTTTGGCAGACTTGACAACACCTTTGAATATCCTGCCCCGTATCTTTAGTGAGCCGTGCCATGGGCATTTCTTGCTTGTGCAGCTTTCGCTAGGCATGTCTGCTTCCAGACCAATATTCCTTTTCTTTTTTGTCACTGCCATTGTTCTTCAACCCTTAGCTACCACTTCTTCAATTTTTTCTTTATACGGTCTTCTGGCCTTGCAACAAGCAAGTCGCCGTTAATTATGAGCCTTTTCCCTCCCAGTGCTATCTGGAATCTTGTTCCTTGTTTGGCAATCCTCTTTCTCTTGTTTTCATCTATCACCAATGTCTTCATAGTTTCGTCCACAATTCTGCCTCTTATGCCTACTAGGCTCTTGTTCTTTGCATTAACAACTTCGCACTGCAGACCGATAATTTCATGTCTCAGTATGTTTCTTTCACTTCTCATGTTCAATGCAACTCAGGAAACTTCTATTATCTCTTTTGGGAAGCCTTCTCTGACAAGGAACTCCTTGACGCGCGACCTGTGGTCACCTTGCAGTTCTATTTCGTCGTTCTTGTACGTTCCACCACACGCAAGTTTTGATTTCAGCTTTTTCATGAGTTCTTTCACATCAATCTTGCTGATATCCACGCCTTTGATAACGGTGATGTATTTTCCATACCTTTTCTGAACTAGATAGACCCGGACTTTCTGGGCTTCTTTTGCAATAGTTTCACAGACGCAAAGCTCCTCTGGCAGACCGCATTTCGGGCACGCCATTACTTTTTATCACCTCTTTTTTCATTATCATGTGTTTTGATGCGCGCTATTGTTCTTCTGATTTCTCTGAGCCTGCCGGGATTTTTCACGGTCCCGCCTATTTCGCTTGATGCGCGCTCTTTAGCAAGCTCTAGCTGCAACTCGCGTTTCTTGTCTTCAATATCCTTTTCTCCTGACTCGCGGATTTTTTTCATTTTGAGTATCGCCATTGTTAATCACCTCTACTTGCCTGTGCCTCCGCATTCTCTTGCACAGCCTCTTCTAGAGGTTCTCCTGTCGCGCCTCGCAGTTGTCCTTTCAAACCTTCTACATGTTTCAGCATTATTTTCACTGTGATGCCTATGTTGCCAAGCTTAGGATTTGCAAGTGCAAATGCTTTTATGACATCCTTCTCTGCAGGGTCGCCGCATTTCTTTATGTAGCCATCTGTAAATCTTTCAACCCGCGACCTCTGTCCTGATATTTTTCCTGCGAATACCAACTCACAGCCAACAGCCCCTGCAGCCATTATTTTTTCCACATAGTAATTTCCGAGCCTCTTGTAGTTGACGCCTGTTTCTATGGCAGCAGCAATTGTCTGGGCAATGATGTAAGGATCTATGTCAGGATTTGCTATTTTCTGAACATCAATCTGCGGGTTTTCTATTTTGAATATTTCTTTTAGCAGGTCTACTGTTTCTTTTATCCTCTCACCTCCGCTGCCGATGACCAGGCCCGGAGTTGTTGTGTGAATTATTATTCTTGTTACAACAGGTGTGTACTGGACTTCGATGATTCCGCACTTCGCCTGCCCGAATTGCTTTCTGATAAATTCTTCAAGTTGCACATGCTCTTTTGCCTTACGTATGAATATCCTCTCTTTCATTTTGAACGCCCCGCGCTTGAAATGGCAAGCAAATTTATTTGTTTGATCATTTTGCCGCCCCTACTTTTTCTTTCAGCTCTGCTGTTTTCACTTTCAGTTCTTCTATCTCTGACTTGGCAGCAGCATGCTCTTTTTCTATCTGCTTGT
Organism: Candidatus Aenigmatarchaeota archaeon; assembly: GCA_016202875.1. Lineage (GTDB taxonomy): Archaea > Aenigmatarchaeota > Aenigmatarchaeia > GW2011-AR5 > GW2011-AR5 > JACQNX01. The sequence goes on from JACQNX010000068.1 coordinate 15,538, forward strand.
CAGTCTCGGTCTTCTTTGCTGATGTTATTTTTCTGGTATCTTTCCCTCTTTCAATAAGCATGATCTCCATATTAGTGTTTTTCATTGCTGAACCGAATGCAGCCTTCCTTCTTCTCCTTCGTATGGATGTTCCCTGATGCGCGCTCGCATGGACAAACAGCCTGTTATTTTCCAGGCCAAGGAACTCTGCATTTTTCTCGCAGCTTTCAAGCAGTTCGAGTATCTGCTTGACGGTCTTGGAGTAGTATTTGACGCCAAGGCCTCTTTTCTGCCCAGCAAGATCATTAAGTAATCGTTTCGCGCGCTTCAGCGGCTTTTTTCTGATAACTCTGCAGATAACCTCCGCTGATTTAGTGGAAATCCTCATATTTGTCCCGCTGGCCTTTGCGAATCTTTGTTTTGGAGCGAATGTGTATGTCATAAGTATTTCCTCTCTTCTTTGGCATTCGTAGTTGGTGTTGAACTACTCATACTCATCACTTCTGTGCAACAAACTTGCTGCTCCTCGTTGCGCCAAGACCAGGAGCGGAGTGCTTGACTTTTTGCCGTGTTTGTGAAAATTCTCCTAGGTAATGGCCAATCATGGCATCTTCTATTACGACAGGTTTGAATTCCTTCCCGTTGTGAATACCTATCTTGGCGCCGATCATCTCTGGTAATATTATCATGTCCCTGACATGCGTCCTGATGAACTTGTCCCTGCCTTTGTTTGCCCTGATGGTCTCGAGCAGCTTCTTCTCATGCTTTGTCAGCCCTCTCTTCAGGTTTCTTCTCTGTCTTGCAGGCAGCAGCTGCGCAAACTCCTCAAGGTTCATTGTTCCCAGTTCTTCCACTGTTTTCCCGCGGTACGTGAATTTTTTCGCCATGATTATTACCTCAGTGTATGCATAAGTGGGGTGCAGATTACTCGAGGATCAAAACTATTGCCGAAACTTTCAGCAAGTCTTTCTGCGCTTTCCACTTGACTCGTTCTTGTGAAATACACGTCAGGCATTAAGTACAATGGCGTCATTCTCATAAAATCAACGCCTATAGGAAATGCGTTTTTTCTTATATCTGTCTCATAGCGCTGTCTTTTTTCTAGCAGCATAAGACACTTTTCGTATCTCGGTCTATCACTCATACCTACTTCCTCTTCCCTGTCCTTCTCGGCGAGATACTGCCCACTTTCTTGCCAGGCGGCATGTGCCTTGAAACTGTTTTGTGCTTGCCCGGCCTTGTCTGTCCGCCGAACGGATGATCTACAGGGTTCATATGCACCCCGCTTGTGCGCGGCCATAGTTTGTTCCTTGTCCTCATGGCATAGAACATCTTGCCAGCTCTCATGAACGGCGCCTCAACCCGTCCCGACGATGCAGCAGTTCCCACTGTTGCCCGGCACAAGCCTGACAATACTTTCTTTTCTTTTGAAGGGAGGAGCACAACGCATTTGTCCTGCCCCCTTGTGACCATTGTTGCGAAAGAGCCCGATGACCTGCACAGGCGTCCGCCATCTCCAGGGAGCAGCTCCAGGTTAAAAATCTTTGAACCTTCTGGAATATCTCTGAGCTGCACGATGTTCCCTTCTTCAGCGCTGTCAGAGCCCACTCTTTGCCCGATTTTCATTCCGCTGTATGGTATGATGTATTGTTTCTGCCCGTCAAAGTCCACAACTGCAACAGGTGTTGATCTGCCAGGGGCGTGAATAATTTCAACAACCTTTCCTACTGTCATCTGTTCCGGATACTCAGGCTTTCCGACAAACCTGTGCGCAGGAGATCTGTACCTGGGCGTACCGCGTCCTCGTCTCTGCTGCCTGAGGTTTTTTCCCATGATTATCACCCTCCAGTAAACCAGCTTTCGTATCCGCCAGTTCCGTGTTTGACACGATGTTCCTTTTGCGATGTGTCTTCTTCCTGTGCAGTCTTTCGCTGGGCTAGTGCGTCATTGGCTGCATGTATCGCATCCCTTATTGCTTTTTTATTTTTAGCTCCGAAAACATAGTGTGCGCCTGCATAATGTTCAACCTCAATTGTGACAGGAAAGGTTTCGTTGCTGTCAGTGACATTTCCGTGATATTTTTCCCTGTGGTTCTGTCCTCTGGCATGCGCATAAAGCGCCATGCCTGCCGCATAAGGTATCAGCTTCAAAGCTTCTGCAAATCCTTCCCAGCTTTTCCTTCTCACAGCACCTAATTTTTCCAGCTTTTCCTTATCGGCACAAGGGTCTCCTTCATCATTTATCCAATCCATTTTCTCAGCCTCATATTATTCCTAACCTTACTGCAATATCTCCTGCTGCTCCGCTCTGCGCGAAGCGCACAAATGCGCGCTTCCTGCCTTTCTGGTCTATCATTGTTGTTACATCTGCGACAGGGCTCTGGAAAGCATTTTCCACGGCTTTTTTGATCTGCTTCTTTCTTGCCTGCCTGCGCACAACAAACACGAGTTTATTCTGCGCTTCGATGAGCCGCACGCACTTCTCTGTCATGAGCACAAATTGTATTGTCTCAAATGGGTCTGTTGCCTTGTCAACTATGAATTTGCTCCCCCGCTTTTGCTTTTTCTCCTTTTTCGCGGGCTGTTTTTTTGTTTCTTTTTTTGGTGATTTTGTTTCTTTGCTTTTACGACTTTCCTTTTTGTCATTCTTAACAACACCGCCAACATTAACGTCTTTCTCTTTCTTCTTTTTTTCTGTAGTCTGCTTTTCGTCAGCCATGCCTATTCACCAAATTTCTCTTCCAATTTTCCAAGTGCAGATTTTGTCGCTATAACCAGACGACCGGCATCTGTCCCAGGCGCGAGCAGTTCTGCATTGATGTTTGCAGCGCTCACAGCATCAACGCCCTGGATGTTTCGTGCCGCCTTGATCATTTTGCAGTTTGCGCTGGCTATAACAAGCGGCCCTGTCCTTTTTTTGTACCTTCTGCCGCGCATCTTGCCCCTGCCTGCGCGCACCTTTTTCTTCGCGCATCGTACGAGCTCCTTGGGAATTATTTTTGCAAACGCAGCGAGCACATCTTTTGTCTTCGCGAGGTTCTCAAACTCATCCACAAGTATTACAGGAGCAAATGCTGTGGCATGCCCTCTCTTCGTGACGAGCTCGAGTTGCGCAGCTGCAGCCAGTGCTGACCTGATAGCCAGCAGTTTCTCTTTCTGGTTAACATCCCTTGCCCATATTTTCTCTGCTTTAGGAGGGTGCGCCCTTCTTCCTTTCACCGCATGCGGCGCAAAGCGGGCGCGCATCGCGTACATTCCAGCGCCCTTGCCATGAATGCGCGGTATGCGCGACATTTCTTTATTCATCATTGTGAATCTGTAATGCCGCGAGCCGTGGTAGTGAGCGCTTGTTCTCTTCCCTGCCAAAGGGTCTGAGCCATACCTTTGTCTCGACTTGCTCTGCTGCACAAGCACAGCGCGCCTGATCACATCAGGCCTGTAAGGCGTTTCGAAAAACGCAGGCAGCTCTACTTCTCCTGCCTTGTTCCCCGCCACATCAAACATCTGCGCTTTCATGATCATCCCTCAACAGCTGCATCAATTATAATATCTGCTGGTTGGTACACTTCAATAGATACAGCGTGCGCTGCTTCTATTTCTTTTTTGTGATTTGCCATGAATCTTGGAGTTGCATACACCCTGACCTCTGCTTTTTTTTGATGTTCACGGACAAAAGATATCAAATTTACATAGCGGTATGGAGGCATAACTAAGATCACGCTGTCGTAAAGATCCGGGTTCCGTCTTATGTTGAGTTCCATATTCTTATAGTTCGAACGCTTTACAACGCTGCCTAATTCATCGCTGCCTAATTCTTGCAGAATTCTATCGACAGTGGTCCCCAGCTGCTCGCTAATTCTTCTTTCCCCGATTTCATCAGCAACCACTAGTATTTTCTTCATAATCATCTCCCCTGTTTTGACGCTGTTGAAATGTACTTGACATCCAGTGGCGCCATCTTTGTCACACGCTCAGACTTCCTCATCCTCACTAGTCTTTTTACAGGCCCAGGCACAGAGCCCTCTATGAGCAGATATGATCGCACATTTCCATACCGCAGAAATCCGCCTCTTGGTGTGATTTTTTTCCCGTCCTCGTCTATCGCCACAATCCTCTTGCCGAACTCTGTTCGCGTGAAAAACCCGTATTGGCCCGCTTGTGGGACCCGCCAGTCCACTTTTCTTGGCACTGTGGAGCCGAGAGACCCGACATGCCTGTGCATCTGCTTGTCTTTGCGTGTCTGTATCCTGATCCCGTACCTCTTGACAGCCCCTGTGTAGCCATGCCCTTTGGTGACGGCGCTGACATCAACAAACTCTCCTGCCTTGAACACGTCCTTTGCAGCCAGTGTCTTGCCCAGCACAGACTTTGCATATTTGACTTTGTCTGCGAACGTGCCGCCAATCGCGAGCTCAAAAATGTCAGGTGTTCTTTTTTTCATGCCGCTGCCCCCAGGCTGCGTAGCAACAATTAATCTGATATCGCCTGCGTTTTCAATGTTCTCTTCTTTCTTCCCGGGCATTGTTTTTCTTTTTATCTCAAGTTCTTTGGGAAAATTCTTTACCCATTTTTCACTTACAACTTTTTTCCCAGCGCCGGTTTTTTTATAGAATCGTAAAGCGGCGACAAAGAGAGAAGGAGCATCTATAATGGTGACAGCTTTTGACACTAAACGGCCATATGTTGGCGATTTGCTGTTTGTGTCCGCGTACTGGACATGGGTCATGCCAGCTTTCCAGCCTGCGAATCCTATAGGCTTTATTTCATGGCTATCAGACCAGTGGTGTGTAACGGGATAAATTCTTTGAGCCCTTTTCCTAGGCAAGTAAGCCAATGATCCCCTTCTCGACGAATCCCTGTGCGGCATGTTTTTCAGCTCCGTTTATGTTGTATCTTTTGATGTTCTTTTGGTTATTTACACATAGTTTTCTTCGTTGCTGTTGACAATAGCCCTTACGTTGACAGTATCCACTATAACCATTTTACCTACGAAGTCAATACTGCGAGAAGAACGTCAGGTGTTTCCAAGCTGCTTTATCAGGGAACTACCCTTGTCAAGCAGCTGACTGCCGTTGCTTCTGGGTCATAACCGTATGATGCAAAACCGAATGACGCCGAAGGCGTCTAGCTGGCCTGCATTTTTACTCGAGAGCAATGTATATATGGAAAATAAGTTTAAAAAGGCTTGCTGTGCTCAGTACCTACGCATGTAGATATCTGATTCTTAAGACTTTCCGACTATCGTGATTTCAAGCTCTTCCAGAAATTCGCTATTATGAAATTCCGTGTTCAAACATCCCAAATCTTGTTGGAAATTATCAAGTTCATGTTGAGCACTTTGCTCGAGCCTTCAGCAGAATACTCCTTCATGGCCATATGCAAAAGCTGGTAGAAATATGCGTCTTGACTGTGGACGGCGTTATAGTTCAAGCCTATACATCACATGCGGGAGTACTGGCTTTCGTTTCACCAAATATCCATCCATATCTTGAAAGATATGGTGTTGCGAAACGAAAGTAAAAGGCAGTGCTAATGACTCAAATAAATTCGGGCAGCGCAGGTGGAGGCTCGCTGGTTTGTGCCGACGGCGCTGTAGCGGGGTTGAATTCTTTCGGATTCTCTTGAGGCAACTGTTCCTCTGGAAGTGCTGGCGGTGCTGTCTGCCCTTCTGGTACTTGTGCAGAAGGCCCGGTTCCTGGGCTTGTGCCTGCAGGGCTTTGCCCTGTCTCATTTGCAAAAGGCAGTGGATTGTCCTCGCTGCTGCCCCCAGACGCTGGCATCTCTTTCCTTATCAATGTTGTGAAGTCTATTTTGCCAGCATAATCGAGGAAGACAAGAGATATGATTATTGTTATAAGAACCACTGCTATCAGCACCAGAAGGTAGTGGCGGCTCTGTGGCCTCTCTTTTTCTGGTTTCGCTCTCATCGCTTCGCCGAAATCAAATTGCGCCATCTTTTCTTTCCTCCATTTCTCTTTTCTTGTTTGAGTATAAGTAAACGGGATCCATACATAGACTTCACTTTGTTGTTTTTATCACTGGCAGCTCTCTCCTGAACATGTTTTAAGTGCATTCAAGCGCTCCTTCAGTGCTTCAATTGTTGAAGCATAGCAGGCATTCTGTGCCTGGCTTTCCAGCTGGTAAGGATCAGCTTCATGACATGAATCGCTTACAACGTTGTAAAATTCAAATTCCGTGGCTCCGCTTGGATTACCAGGCAGAGCTGAAAACTCTGCCAGCAGGTATTTATCATTTCTCACAGCGCTGTAGAGATAAATCTGTAAGCCCTCTAGCAGATAATCTTTTCGCCATGAAGCAGCCGGGTCTCTAAGGAGAGGCATCAAAGACAGCCCGTCCATGACACGGTTGGCACGGGCCTGAGCCAGCTCAGCAAAAGTTGGTGCCAGGTCAATGTTGCCGACTAATGGGGTAATTGTCTGGCCAGCCGGAACGCTAGGACCCAGAATAATCAGCGGCATCCTCGCCGATTCTTCGTAAGGGTAACCCTTGCCTTGAGAAATCCTGTGTTCGCCCTGCATAAAGCCGTTGTCTGACGTGTAGAATACATAAGTGTTCTGCAGCTTCCCGGACTTTTCCAGGGCTTTGACAATCTGCTCCACGCCGTCATCCACTGCCAGAAGTGAGCGCAGCCGATTGCAATAGGAGCTTTCGATGCCCTTGATGTCTGCTTGCGTAAGCTTTGGAAGCTGGTTCACTGATGCTTTGTCAGAAATATCCTCTTCGTTAAACGACGGTGTCTTAGGCAGGGTGCAGTTATTTAGGGCATTTTTATGGCGAGGCGCTGGCTCGGGCTCGTTTGGTGGTGGCGGCAGGCCAGCATGGGGCGCAACATAGGCGACAACAAGGAAAAATGGCTCCTGGCTCTTGCCTGCCTGCTCGATAAAGCTAACAGCTTTCTTTGTCAAAACATCTGTTTGATAATCACGAGACTGGTCACCATATTTTTTGAGTTTGCCATTCTCGTTAATGATGTAGTTATAATAAGCATAGGTGTAAGGGTCAACCAGGCCGTACCACTCGGTGTAACCGGGAGGAATTTCCAATGCCGCTGGTGAAGGCGTGTGCTTTGCCAGAGTTGCGTAGTCTGCCGGAATGTACTCATCAGTGTTAGCAATAGTGCTGGCGCTTGGAGTGCCGTAGCCATTCAGGTATTTGCCAATGTGCGCTGTGCGGTAGCCTGCCTTCTGGAGCCAGACTGGCAGGGTGTTGTTGTGATCAAGCGCGTAATATCCTCCCTGCGGGGGAATATTTCCCAAAACTCTGTGGTTGTGGGCATACTGGCCTGTAAGAAAAGTAGCACGTGAAGGGCAGCAGATAGAGTATGATACAAAATTATTCGAGAAGGTCGTCCCTTTTTGCGCCAGGTAGCTGTTGACTTTGTTCATTACCCCCATGGACGCAGCATCCTGGTCATCAGACATGATAACAACAATATTGGGCTTGCCGGGCATTTGAGCTGCTCCTGATCGCAGCTGGCAGCTCTCTTTCACATTCACAAGGTAGCCCTTGCCAGGCTCCATTGCTGTTGCCTTCTCCCATCTGCGTGCAACAGGATCGTACCAGTACGGCCCTCTCCTGAACTCGCATCCTGTCATGCTTGCGAACGGCGTTGCCTCATGTATGCCGCCTATGATATTCCAGCCCTTGCTAAGGTTGAAGTCTGTAAAGAATTCTTCCATTGTGCGCAGCTGGCCTGACAGCGCCACAGTGCAGTTGTTTGCGACTTTGATCCAGTAGCCTTCTCTTGAGTCAGTCACATAAGTTGCCTTTTCAAACCTGTGCCTTTCATTGGAATATCTCCACACAGGGCTCGTGTAGGTGCAGTTGTTCGTAAAGTTCAGGAATGGCGTTGGCGTGTACTCAAACACAGGCGATGAGAACATGTTCCACCCTTTCGTGAGCTTCAGCGGATATTGCTGAACAGCAAGGGGCGCAACAATGCTGAACCCTGAGTCGCTGAAGTCCTGCGCAAGTTCAGATTCATTGCCAGCAGAGCCATTGTAGAGTATGACCTGCACCTTGAAATCATTTCCAAGCACGCTGTTATTGGAGACTGTCCATTGCACAGAGCCGTTGGCAGGCAATTGGCTCAGGAATGGCACTAAATCCGCCAAAAAGCTTGCGCCTTCGTATAACGCAATCCTGCCGACCCATGACCCATTAGGAGCATTGGCTGATGTCCATGACACAGTATACGTTTTGCCAGCTTCCCAGTACTCGCCGCCATTAGGCTCAAGCACTGTTACAGAAGCCGGCACTTCAAGCTTCAGCCCCCTCAGTATCATGGGCTGGATAGTGCTATTGAGGAATCCTGTATCCCCTAGCCATGAACAGTGGTCGCCGGTGTGAATAACCCATTTCTTGCCTGCAGGGTCTGTTGTCGCTAGATTGCTGTAAGTCCTTCCTGCTGTATACAAGACTGTCAGCTCAGTGTCAGTGCTCAGAAGTGAATCGCTGCTTCCGCCGCCAATATCCACCACAAAATCAACAGGATGGTCATAGCTTGTATCTCCTGCCGTTGTGCGGTAGCTGGAAGCGTCAAAAGCAGGGTCTGATTTGCCAGAGAGGCATGTGTTTTGCAGCCCGTGCACGTAATCAATCTGGTCCTTGACGCCGGCGACCAGCACAGTTGCCCCTATACCTCCGCTCTTCCGCGGGAACGCGCACTTATATCCTTTGGTGCACTCCGCGTCTGAAGCGCATGCTTTGCTAGGATTGTCCTCGCATACGCCAGCGGGCTCGCCTGCGCTTGCCTGCCCTGTGCAGACAGCGTTGCCGTCCCATGCAGCGGGCGGCCCTCCGCCAACAAGCTGGTAGTCTATGATAGCGTCAAGCCCGTGCCAGTAAACAGGAGAGTACGTTGCTACGCTCCCGCCGCTGCAGCTCACGGTGCCGTATCTGAGACCTGCGGGAATTAAGTTGTCATGCACCCAGCCAAGCGCTTCTGCCACTCTTTTTGTTTTTTCATAGTAAGTGCTCTTTTCATTCGCCTGGCTCAGGCTGTACCACCCTGTTGGAGCTCCGCTGACCACTATCCCATTCTGCCACTTTATTCCCGCGACAAGCAGTCCGGCTTTCTGTAGTTCATTGAGCATGTTATTCACAGGTTCCTGCTGGTCACCCATGAACGATGTCCCTCCGCCGCCGGAGTGCGTAAGCAATGCAGCATTGTACTCATTCTCATAAGGAAGGTTCCACCTGAACTCGCCGCCTGCTCCGTCAACAGCAAATGCAAGCATATACAAAGGCCTGCCAATGGGATCAGTCTTGCTTGACGTATAGATGCACGCTGTCCAGTCTCCTCCGCACTCTGCGTTGCATTTGTAATTCATCCAACTCTCGCCACTAGTGATGTTCCAGGAAGCGTTCTGGCAGACAATGAGCAGCGCTGATGCCTGGGCTGTTGCAGTTAGTTGCGGGCTTTTAGTAACTGAAGATGCTGAAGATGTCTGGCCGACAGTCATGGTTACTGCGTTCGACATGACAATGATCCCGCCAGGCGAGGACTGCGCAAATGCAGTGTAGGTTCCGCTGCTCTGGTAGACATGTGAAATGGATATGGTCCTGTTCGGCGCTATGTTGGTACAAGTAGTCCCTCCGAACTGCACCACGCACGGCTCTGACGCGCCTGTATAATCCCCGAAGTCCCACTGCACAGGCGTGCTCACGTTCGTGACAACTGCTGTGAACGTGACGTTGAGGGGCGCGCTTCCTGATGCCGGCGATGCGGAAATGCTTATGTTTCCCTTTGGTGATGTGGTGTTGACGGGTGCAGAAACGATGCTGAAAGCATTGTCGCTGTAATCAATGTTTAAGTAATTTGCAGAGTCGTAAATGCCTATCTTGTAGCTGCCTGCTGCCAGGCCGATATTCCATTCAAACTGGCCGTCATTAGCTGTCTGTGCTGCGACTGTGTACCTCCTTACAGGAGGGCACGCAAGTGTTGTGCAGTCATAGGATGTTACAGCATCGATGCCCACGCTTGCAGCAG
>JACQNX010000059.1 GCA_016202875.1 Candidatus Aenigmatarchaeota archaeon
GTTACAACTCAGGAGAAACACTTCTCAGTTGAAAGGAGCTTAATAGATACATAATTTCTTCCTTTTAACGTTTTTAAATATTCCTTAACTGGAATTAACTTTTGCGTCCTCTCTTTGGGCTTTTTCTGTAATGAAGTATCTGGAACAGAATTATAGCTGATGACTGCTATAAAATCAGGCCCAAAAAATGCCATTAGATAGCATTATCTGATAGTTTTTAAATACTTCACGAAATGTTATAGTTGCTATGCCCCTGTAGCTCAGTACAAATCCCTTCTTTGAAAAGAAGGTCTTTGTGAATCCCAAGAAACAAAGGGCTTCGCAGATATTAGGGATTTGGGAGATAGGTAGGCCATGCGTGTCCTACAAAGAGCACCTGACTGTTAATCAGGTGGTCGCATATAGGCAGGTTTTCTGCCTATAGACCAAAGGTTCAAGTGAGCTCTTGAACAGCTCTGAAAATCCTGCCGGGGGCGCTTTTTATTAACTATTAGCCAAAGCTCTGCATATCATAAGGCAAAAACACCCCATTTCGGATCACTTGAAAAACAAAGTCCTTTGTGGCATCGCCGTTTACATCAAATTTAATTACACCACTCACGCCATGATAAGGAGGCATTTCGTAAAGAAACATCTTTATTTTTTCTGCATTAGTCCCTGCTGTTTTCACTGCATTGGCAATTATTTTTGTTGTGTCATAAGTGTTGGATGCGACAAAAATTATTGGTGGTTCAACGCCATTTATTCTGATGTAATTCGCCCTGAAATCTTTTACCGCTTGTTTTGTTTCATCTAAAGTGGCAGGAGATGTGAAAATTACATTTTCGACGGCTTCGCCACCGGCTTCCAATACATCCACTGTGCCGAAATTATCTGTTCCTATGATTTGTATGCCGATGCCAATTTCGCGTGCCTGTCTTGCTATCAGACCTCCTTCCCTGCCATAAGAAATGAGGATTAAAGCATCTGGCTGGGCAGATTTTATTTTTGCTAGCTGCGTTCTCCAATCTTTGTCTTGAAGGCTATATGTTTCTGTAGCGACAATATTTTTGCCGTTTTTGACGAATTCGGCCTTCAAGCCACTAAACAGTCCCAATCCATAATCATTATTGACATAAAGAATACCAATACTGTTGAATCTTTTCGCAATTTTACCTGCAAGAAATTCTCCTTGATAAACGTCCGAATAGCTTGGCCTGAATGTGTAATCACCTGCAGTACTTATTGCTGCTGCAGAACCAAAACCGAATAAAATAACTTCGGACTGTTCTGCAACAGGGGCATCTGCAATTACCGTCCCGGAACATAACGGACCGATCACTACTCTTACTTTGTCAAAATCTATTAGTTTTCTTAAAGCAGTCACAGACTTTGTCTTGTCGCATTGATCGTCTTCATAGGCAACCTCCAATTTTTTGCCATTGATTCCTCCTGCGTTGTTTATCTCTTCAACAGCAAGCCTGACTCCTCCTTGCTGCGAGCTTCCCCATACTGCGAGCTCGCCTGAAAGAGGGCCAATAAAGCCTATTTTTACAGACTCTTTTTGCGAGTTATCCTGCCTAACAAATTGATGAGCTAAAAAGTAAGTTCCGACTACGAGCAAAACAATTAGTGCTACAATTCCTATAACTCTTTTCACTTGTCACACCCCAATTATTTCTCAGAAGTAGTTACATTTTGCTGAATATTAAACCGTGCTGGATGATTTTTTGTAAAATTGTAATATTTATAAAGTTTATAGCAAAAGTACAAAATCATGCAGGAATTAGGCAAGACGGACCTTAAATTATTGGCGGAACTAGAAATTGATTCACGGCAGACACTATCAAAGTTGGCTAGAAAACTCAACACGTCGCAGCAATTTATCAGCTATAGAATCCAGTCTCTGGAAAAACGTGGTATAATTGGAGGCTATTACACGCTTATTGACATAGCCAAATTGGGTTATACGAGCTACAGAACAATGATAACCTTGAGCCATTTTGATGATAAAATTTATAGAGAAATCATATCATATTTGATGAAACATTCTAATGTTCTGTGGCTTGTCGAATGTGGTGGAAGATGGGACATGATCGTCAATTTCATGGCAAAAAATATTATCAGGTACAATGAAATATTACTGGGGTTCAGGAACAAATTCCCAAAACAGATACAGAACTATGACGTTCTTACTACTGTAGAAGCTGCTCACTTTGGAAGGGATTATTTTACACAAAGGGTGAGAAAAGCCGGAAAAATGCCTTATTTTGGCAGAGAGTTCAAAATATTAAGTTTGGATAAAACTGACTTAAAAATTCTTAATGCTGTTTCTGAAAATGCGCGTATAAGTTCTGTTGAAATCGCAAGGAAAATAGAGATAAGCCCGAACACAGTTATACTAAGAGTAAAAGAAATGAAAAAATCAGGGATTATACAGAGCTTTAAACCGCTGATACATCTTGAATATACGCCATATAGCAGTTATAAAGCGCTAATAAAATTTCACAATATTGTACAAAACAAAGAAATGGAACTTATCAATTATCTCATAACAAATGTCAATATTGTTGGTATCATCAAATTAATCGGCTTGTGGGATTTTGAAATAGAATTTGAAGTTGAGAACAAAGACCATATGATACAAATAACTAGAAATATCCGCGATAAATTTAAGGATGTAATAAAAGAATTCGAAGTACTTCCATTATTCCATGAATATAGATATAATTTCTTTCCTAGAGACTTGCTACATACAACAAGCTCATAAACCTGCCTGAACAATACATCGTTTTATGGCCACAATGGAAAAGATGCGCGGCATCGTCATGAACAGCTACGACATCAGGCAGCTTGATGGGCGGTGCAACTTCCCGCACTGCAAGAGCGCCCCGGAAGCGAGCTATGACATATTTGAATTCACGCTGCAAAGGAATATAGACATAGTCAAGCTGTACCTCTGCAAACCGCATCTGGATTCTACAGCAAGCCTGATGAAAACTTTAAGAAAGTCATTCCCTGATGTTATCATACAATCGAAGCAGGGGAGCGTAGCTCAGCCTGGGAGAGCACACGAACAAACTTTTTAGAAAAAAGTTGATCAAAAATTGTGAAGCTGAAGTCCGCTGAGCAGTGACCGTATCTATCGAACTAAAGTTCACAGAGGTTAAGGTGTCATGGGTTCAAATCCCATCGCTCCCACTTTTCTTTATATAAATTCTAGGCATAGTAAATACATGGGCTATGGCAAAGGCAGGGATTTTGTCATAAACAACGGCAAGAAAATATCTGTCTTTATTCTCTTTGTTGGAGTGGTTTTTTCATTGTTTGTCGTAAGCAGGGGCATAACAGGGCTGACGACAGACGTGGAAAAAATTCAGCAGAACCTTGAGGATGCGCAGGATTCCGTGAACTTCATAATGCAGGAGCGGGAGAGCTGCTATAGCGACCTAAATTATGCAAGAGACAGCTTCAATAACTGCCAGTCAGATCTAGACAAGACGAACACAAACCTTAATTTATGTAATGCTCAAAAGGAAAGCACACAAAAATCTTATTCTGCCTGTTTAGAAGATAAAAAGACTGCAGAAAACCGTCTGGTGTCAAAGACATCGGACTACGACGAGCTTGCAAAGAACTCTGTGAGGGGACTGTGCTGCAGCTTCTCTGATTTCCAGTCAGGAGTGGTCAAGCAGTGGGCAGTTAATAACAATACCATTATATGCAGCGGCAACTTTACTGTAAACTGCACAAGCGGCGAAGTGAAAAGATAGAATTGTTAGGTTTGCAGCAACTTATTAGTATTAAAACTTTGCGATATGATTTGAATTGGATATGTAGCATAAGAGCTTACCTGCGGGTAGTCTCTGCTACTTTTGTGTTTAATGGGTGAACTGAGTGGGAAAAAAGAAGCATAAACAGCACGATCAGGAACAGAATAAAGACCAGGGACTATTAGAAAAAGCTGAAGACTTTGATGAAAAGCCAGAATATGTTCAGTGGGAGCAACCAAAAGAAATAATTGACACAATTCTTGAAAGCGACAAAATTATTGTCTGGAAGGACTTTGAAAAGGTATATGAGCCTGGATATTACGGCAAGCAGCTTGGCGACAGGCTTGAGCTTGCATTGGTGGAGGCATGCCTTCTGCTAAAAAGGGGACGGATTAGAGTCCTGAAAGAAGGAAACCCAATGACTTTTGAGGAGCTTTTCAGCCATGCCGCCTCTCTGGATTCCAGATTTTCGCATAAGTATAGGGTTTATGAGGACCTGCGCGAGCGAGGATTGCTCGTCAGGACAGGGTTCAAGTTCGGCTGCGATTTCCGTGTTTACGACAGGGGCGTCCAGTTGAAAAAAGGACCGAAATCTGCGAAAGAGCATACAAAATGGATTGTCTTCTCTGTTCCGGAGGACTTTACTATGTCATTTCAGGAGCTTTCACGCTCGGTTAGATTGGCGCATAACATACGAGCTAAAATGTTGTGGGCAATTGTTGATAATGAAGCCGACGTCACATTTTATCAGATTCTGAGAATCAAGCCGTAGACCAGTTATCTAAATTGCTAAGAAGGATGAAAGCATTCTGGAGGTTTGGCAATGAAAGTAAAGGACCTGATGAGCAGAAATGTCATTGCTGCTGGCGCAGCAGAAACGCTGGCAAAAGCACTGAGCAAGATGAAATCTGCTCGCATACATCAGCTTGTAATCACAGACGGCAAAACGCCTGCAGGCATGCTTGAGTTAAAGTCTATAATAACGAAGGATGTAGACCTTACTGCAACAAAGGTTTCTAATTTCATTAAAAAATCTCCTTCTCTAGGCTCAGAAGATGATATAACACATGCAATAGAAATGCTACTTGGCAGCGGCATGCGTGCACTGCCTGTCATAGATAAAGGGAGTTTAGTTGGAATAATATCAGAGACAGATATCATGAAAGTTGCAGGCAGTATTGTAAGGGACAAAAACACAAGTCTGCGGGATATAATGACTGTCTGTGTTTATGTTGACAAAGAGGAAAAAGCCAGTAAAATCAAAAACCTGATGTTTGAGACAAATGTGTCACGCATCCCTGTTCTTGATGGCGACGATGTAATCGGCGTTGTTGGCACGCTGGACCTCATAAAGGTGCTGGAAGCAAAAAGTTCGCCTGACATGAGGGGCGGCAGGACGCAGGAAAAAAGTGTCAGTGAAAAAATAAAAACAAGCGATATTTCTGCAGAAGCAATAATGAGCAAGCCCGTTGTCCTTGCAGCAGAGAAAAGATTGCTGGATGCCATCCCGCTGCTGCAGAAAAATGAAGAACTCGTAATTAAAAATGGTGAGATAGGGATAATCACACCAAAGGATGTACTGGAACTAGCTGCCAAGACGGGGAAAAAAGGCGTTTATGTCCAGATAACAGGCATGCACGAAGAAGGCATAGATTTTCAGAAAAGAATGGACGCCGCTGTCCAGTCTTTTGTAAACAAATATACGCGGATGATAGACAACATAGAATACCTTGTTGTGCATGCGGAAAAAATGCACAAGCAGGGGCCAAAGCAGAAATATTCTGTCAGAGTGAGGTTCAAGGCGCCCTTCGGCTTTTTTGTGTCGCATGCATGGGGCTGGAAGCCGCTGGATGTGATACAGGAAGCATTCAACAAAATGGAAAGGGAAATTGCAAGGAAGTATGATCCCATAAAGGAACATGAAAAAGCGAAGAAGGGCAAGGCGATGAGGAGAATGTAAGTTAGTAGTATTTGTTCCATATTTTTTCTATTTCAGCGGAAGAGACCACTGCTCCATAGAATTCTCCTATAATTTTGAGCAAATTTTTCTGAGCTTCTAAGTCGTGATCAACTCCAGAAACAAGGTCTTCGGGAACAACTATGTTGAATCCTCTCTCTTCAGCACCGAAACTGCCTTTCACGCACGGTATTTTTATCTGACCCTTGTATGCGCCGAATGTTTTTCTTTCCCCAAAAGTAAGCTGGGCGTAATATTTCTTCTGCTGCGCCGTGAGTTTAGATTCATCGTAAACCTGCTGGCTGAATGCAATTTCGACCCCCTTCCTTTTCGCCTTTTCAACAAATCTATAAATTGATAAAGCGCATCTTCTGTTTCTTGTTCTTTTTCTCTTCAGCACACTGCGCTCATGACAGAAGTCATTCTGCAGATCGATGACTAGAATCAGCGTCTTTTTAGGATGCAGCTCTTTCACAGACAACTTTCGCATCTATAATTCCCTGCCTCGCAAAAATTCTGCCAGGAATTCAGGCAATTTGTTTATCGCGACACGCTCCTGTTTCATCGAATCGCGGTCGCGGACAGTAACTGTGCCATCTTCAAAAGTCTGGTGATCAATAGTCACTGCTGCCGGAATGCCTATCTCGTCGACGCGGCGATAACGGCGGCCTATGGACCCAGAAGCATCGTAGAATACAGAAAACTTTACTGACTGCAGCAGCTTCTTTACTTCTTCTGCTTTTTCCGGGAGACCCTGCTTGCTTACCAATGGGAAGACGGCGCAATCGCAGGGCGCGAGATGCCGTGGAAAGCGGAATACAATCCTTTTCTCCTTTCCCTCTTCTTCATAGAATAAATCGAGAAGCGCAAATATGTTCCTGTCAACCCCTAATGACAGCTCAAGAACATGGGGCAGTATTTTTTTGCCGTCTATGTTTACAGACATATCATTTTTTGAGATTTTCTGGTGGCCGGAAAGGTCGTGATCTGTCCTGTAGTGCACACCGCCAACTTCTTTCCATCCTATGCTGAGCTTAAGCTCAACGTCCCAGTGATATTTGTTATAAAACGCCTTTTCTTCCTGTGAGAGTTCTCTAAAACGGAAGAATTCTTTCGGTATCTTTAGAACATCGAGATAAAACTTCTGGACTACCGCCATATGATAGATGTAAAATTCAGGCAATTTTCCTTTGAGTTCTTTGCAACTGACTTCTATTATGTTTTCATTTTTCCTGTTTTCCGCTATAAATAGACGCAACTTGTAATCTTCAACTTCTTTGAAGTTTGGGTGCTGGTTTATTTTATCAGGATCAAAAAATATCTGCAGCTCTGCCTGGGTTAGTTCGCGCATCCTGATGAGAAGGTTGCGAGGCGAGATCTCATTCCTGAAAGCTTTTCCCACAATAGCCAAACCCATAGGCAGGTGTTTTCTCAGCTGTTCGAATGCACGGGCAAAATTTACATAAACGCCTTGTGCAGTCTCGCCGCGCAGATAGGCTTTTTGAGGTTTTTCAACTCCGATATCCAATGGAAAAAGCATGTTAAAAGTTTTGACTTCTTCAAGTAATCCTTTGCATTTCTCGCATTTTATTTTATGTTTTTTCATTAGTTCTGATAATGCTTCTGGATTCAGCCCTTCAAAATTTTCTTTTAAAATATCTTCCAGAATATGGTCAGCTCTTTCGATATTGCCACATTTTTTGCATTTCACTACAGGGTCTACAAAACACTTTACATGACCTGATCCGATGAATACCTTTTCATGCATAATATCTGTGGGCTCTATCTCGAAAAAGTTGTCATCAAGACCAAGAAAGTAATCACGCCATGTGTTCTCCCATTTCCTCTTCATCAGCGTTCCAAGATGCCCGTAATCATAAAAACCGGAAAGGCCGTTGTAGATCTCAGAACCCATCCAGAAGAAACCCCTGCGCCTGGCTATTTCTTCTATCTTTGCCGTTTTATCAGTATTTTCTGATTTGTCTGCAGTAATCCCGTGCATGATACTCACTAATATCTCTTTTTCAAAAGGTTAAAAAGAATACAAATGAAAGTTCATTAGTTGGTTCCATGAGCAGGTACGTGCTTACAAAAGAGGGTGAGGAGTATGCAACCGAAGGGCTGCCTGAAATCAGACTGGTAAAAATTCTGGATAAGCCGCTTCCTATCGCCTCTTTGCAGAAAAACGTGAAAAACTTCTCCATCGCCTTCCAATGGGCGAAGAAAAACGGATGGGTTGAGATAAAGAACGGCAATGCGGTTCTTGTCAAAAAAGCCGGCAGATACGGGCTACAGGAGGCTATCACGGCGCTGAAAGATGGAAAAAGCGTGCAAGAGAGGCTGCTGAAAGTTCTCGTACAAAGAAAGCTTGCCGAAGAGTCCAAGGAAACAAAAAAACCCGTCTATGAGAAGGGGCAAGAAGTCCGCGAAGTGACAGAGGGTTTGATAAAAAGCAGCGCATGGAAAGACATCAAATTTGTCGAATACAATGTAGAGGCTGTGGGCAAAAGAATTCACATCGGGAAAAGGCAGCCTTATTCAAAATTCCTTTATGATGCCAGAAAGAAGCTGATAGAGCTCGGCTTCATAGAAGTGACTGGGTCTACAATAGTGACAGAATTCTGGAATTTCGACGCCCTGTTCCAGCCGCAGGGGCATCCGAGCAGGGACTGGACACAAACATACTCGCTGAAATATCCGAAACAAGGAAAACTGCCTGCCAGCAAAATAGTCCAGCAAGTCGCTGCAGCCCATGAAAACGGCTGGAAGACTGGCAGCACGGGCTGGGGTTACAAATGGAGCTACGAAAAGGCGGCGCAGCTTATGCCAGTCGCTCACGATACTGCCGTGTCTCCGCAAACTCTTGCATCTAAAGACCTGCAAATACCTGGCAAGTACTTCCAGATTGTGCGCTGCTTCAGGCCTGATGTCATTGACGTGACGCATGGCGTGGAGTTCAACCAGATGGGCGGCTTCGTCGTTGCAGAAGACCTCACGTTCAAGGACCTTCTCGGGCTGCTCAAAATGTTTGCCGTGGAAATAGGCGGCTGCGACCCGAATTCCGTGAGGTTCTTTACAGACTATTACCCTTTCACAGAACCGTCTGCCCAAGTCAGCGCAAAGCACCCGAAAATGGGGTGGGTGGAGCTCGCGGGCGCAGGGATATTCAGGGAAGAACTCACCAAGCCGCTTGGCGTGGACGCTCCTGTGATTGCGTGGGGATTCGGGATAGACAGGCTGGCGATGCACAAGCTGGGGATCAGCGACATACGCTACCTCTTCTCGCAGAACCTCAAGTGGCTCAGAAACCAGGTGGTATAATGAAAGCATTACTCGTAATAGATATGCTCAATGATTTTGTTAGTGGTAAAAATATCCTGATAAACAGCAGGGACAGAAAAGCCTTGATAAATAACATAAAAACGGCAATGGAAAAGGCAAGAAAAAACAAAAACCCAGTAATTTATGTCAATTGCTCTCATACGTTAGACCATCCATGTGTAAAACTAACAGGAAGACATGCAATGAAAGGTGCGAAGGCTGCTGAAGTGATAGAAGAGCTAAAACCTGCACAAAACGATTACGTAGTTGAAAAGGTTGCTTTCGACGGATTCTACAAAACGCGACTTGAAAGGTTACTCAAAAAATTGAGGGTAAAAGACGTTTATCTGACAGGTGTGCAGACAGACTGCTGCATTCGCGAGACTGCTGTCTCAGCAGGGAACAGGGGTTTTCGTGTTTTTATCGTGAAAAACTGCTGCGCTACAAACAAAGAATGGAAGAAAAGAAGTGCGCTAGATTTCCTGTCGAAAAACGTGGGTAAAATAATACATAAGTTTTGAGTGATTGATATGCCAAAAATCGACGTATCGTACAAGGACCTTTGCATGCTTGTAGGCAAAAAAATCCAACTGGACCAGCTGAGGGAGGACCTGCTGTATGCAAAAAGTGAGCTTGACGACGTTGACGGCGACACGCTTAAGATAGACATCAAGGACACAAACAGGCCTGACCTGTGGTCTGCAGAGGGCATTGCGCGCGAGATTGCAGGACGCTACGGAAAAAGGGGCCTGCCAAGGTTCAGGCTGAAAAAGGGCGGGTGCAAGGTAATTGTCGACACCAGATCGCCTGTGCAGCCCATGGCAGTAAGCGCAGTTGCAAGAAACCTCAAGATTGACGACGCTTTCCTGTCGCAGATTATACAACTCCAAGAGAAGCTGTCTCTTGCTTTCGGCAGAAACAGGAAAAATATGTCCATGGGCGTCTACGATCTGGAGAAAATCAAGTTCCCCGTGAAGTATACATCACTGAACAGGAAAAAGATACATTTTGCGCCGCTCGGATTTGAAAACCCGATGCCGGCAGATGAAATTATCAGGCAGCACCAAAAGGGGAAAGCGTTCGGACATCTGCTTGCCGGTACAGATGAATATCCAGTATGGGCAGATGCAACCGGCAAAATACTCTCGATGCCGCCCATCATCAATTCCAACGATATCGGCAACGTAAGCACAAAAACAAAAAACGTGTTTATAGAGTGCACGGGCTACAGCATGAGATTTCTCCATACAGCTATCGCTGTGCTCGCTGCGCAGATGCTGGACCGCGGCGGAGCCGTGGAAACCGTGTCTACCTATTTCAAGGGCAAAAAAATTATCACCCCCTCGATGGCGCCAAAAAAAACTTCTGTAGACACCTGGTATGCGAACAAAATATCGGGACTGGATCTGGGCACAAAAGACATAGTCAGGCTTCTGGAGATGGCGCGCTATGACTGCAAGGGCTCAAAAAAACGCATAGATCTTCTGTACCCTTCCTACAGGCATGACATAATGCACATGCGCGATATTGTGGAGGACATCATCATCTCCTACGGGTACAACAAGATAGACTGCCCGGTGAAAAAAATACATACGGTAGGAAAAGCGGACAACATGCAGCTCTTCATCGGGCGTGTACAGGAGATCTGCGTCGGCCTGGGACTGCAGGAAATAATGTCCTATACGCTTACTAACCAGGCTGATCTCTTTGGGAAAATGATGTTGGCGGAACGGAAGGCTGTGGAAATCGAGAACCCTGTGTCACAAAACTGGTCTGTGTTCAGAACATGGCTTGTACCGCAGCTACTAGGGTTCTTTTCGCAGAACATGCATATCGAATACCCACAGCAGATATTTGAAATCGGTACTGTTGTCCATATTAACGAGCCGGAAGAAACAAAAACAGACGACAGAACATTTCTGTCCATAGGCTATACAGCCAGCATTGTAAACTACGATTTAATCTCGTCCTATCTAGATGCGATAATGAGGAATTTGGGGGTAAAGTACTCTTTGGAAAAGACCGTGCACGGCAGCTTTATCAAAGGGAGATGTGCCGCTGTTGTTGCGGACAAAAACAAAATCGGAACTATTGGAGAGATAAGTCCTGCTGTTCTCAGCAACTGGAAGCTCGAGAAACCGGTGCTCTCTCTGGAAATCGACCTGAGCCAGATGTTTGAACTCGGGAAATGATTTCCTTGTTACTATTTTCTCGCGACTGGCTTCCACTTCACAGGCTTGATATCGCGTTCTGCCTGCTTTCGAAGGAAATTGCAGGCATGGGTAGTTTGCGTGCATTGGTGCGATTTCCTGCAAATCGTGCAGTGATTGCATTTCATGAAATAACTACTGATGGAATAATTATTTAGTCCTTCTTACAGCAGAAATAGTGGAATCTACCTCAGAAAACCGAACAATCTCTGGTGCCATGGCTTGTCAATGAAATAAGACCTGCCAACAAGCGCGGCGGCTGTCCTCCTGATAGCATGGCTTGCCTGCGCATTTGGCTTGTGATGGATTACAGGGACTCTTGCTGCGATCGCTTTCTGGACATTTATATCCTCCGGCACCTCTGCCAGCAGGCTTATATCATCCAGCATGCCGAGTATTTCTTCCCTGCGCATCTCGTGCTTCTGGCCTTTGACACGGTTTACAACAACACCTAATGTTTTTGTTCCAAGCTGCTCAGCGAGCTTCACAGCCTTCAGGGCGTCTGTCACAGCAGGCAGATCCGGGTTTGTAATAACAATCATCTCGTCCGCTGCCTCCATGGCTGCGAGCGCCTCGCGGCCAAGGCCTGCGGCGGCGTCCAGAATGACTATGTCAGCAGCGCCAAGCAGGTCGAGCAAAGCATTGGGAAGGCTGCTGGAATCAACCCCGCGCAGATCCCTCAGAGAAATGCCTGCTGGTATCACCTTCAGACCGCTCTCATGATCATAAATTGCATCCCTGATATTGGCGCGTCCTTTGAGAACATCGTGCAGTGTTATTGGAAAAAGCGGGATGCCGAGATGAATGCCCAAATTTGGAGTGGTAAGATTTGCATCAAGAACTATAACGTTCTTTCCCATGCCAGCCAGCGCAGCGCCGAGATTTGCTACGAAAGTCGTCTTGCCAACGCCGCCCTTGCCGGAAACAACTGCTATGATACGCGTCATTGCAATACCTGAGTAACTATGTTAATTTATGGTTTTAAAACCTTGTAACGGGTATCAAAATATTGCCTCTTTATGCTGAGGGCCTCTTTAACACCGCCCAAAATTAATTTTTTGTTTTTCTTTTGTGACACGTAAGGCCGCAGTGCATTTATAGCATCATCTGCGTGTTTTGGATCATGGCCAATGTGAGAAATTAATTGAAATAAGTCTTTTGCAGTCAAATTAGGGAAGAGGTTTTTACAGCCTTCCAAAAAGGCGCTATATTCAAATATAACAAAATATTCATAGCCGTATGCGAATGCGCCCATGGAGAAAGCAGTTGGCATGGTTTTTGCTATATTAATGAAAGCGTTTGCATGATTTAGTGTAGCTCGTGAAGGCTTTGCCTTCAAAAATTGTTTATCTTGGAATCCAACACCTCGTAGCAAAGTATGCCAGTGATTGATGTGGGCATTTTCTATTTTTCCTGCTCCTAATTCATCAAAGAGGTTGTTCACTAGAGTATATCTCACCAAAATAAGATTTTTGTCATCAGGCTTGATGTTCGCCAATATAGTAGCCATAAATGGCACGAATGTATATTTAGATGCAAGATAACGTTCGCGTAATTCTGTCATTAACTGGCTTTTTGTTACATTTCCATTTTTAATTGTTTCTAGATAGAGGTGGTTAAGTGAAATGTCATTGCGCACAAAACCCTTTAATCTGTCCAAAAATTCCATAAAGCTCATTGCTCCCTGATATTTTGAAAGATGGGCGTGCGGGGATTCGAACCCCGGACCCCTAGCTTACTCCCCTTTGCTGGCGCAAAGTCGAGAGCCATCCTACAAAGGTAGAAGGCTAGTGCTCTATCCAAGCTGAGCTACACGCCCGCGAATTTTACTATCTATATAGGTAATTTAAATCTTAAAGTAAGATGATTAGCTGCCAACAGGTGAGACAATGGATTTCAAAAAAATAGAGAAAAAGTGGCAGAAAATCTGGGAAAGGCAGAAGTTGCACGAGGCTAACGTAGACAAAAAGAGAAAGAAGTTTTTTACTTCAATAATAATCCCGTATGTGAACGGGAATATTCATATCGGTCATTCTTACACATACACCCGCACCGATGTTTACGCCCGCTTTAAGCGGCTGCAGGGATACAATGTGCTTCTTGCGCAAGGTTTCCACGCGACAGGCGAGCCTATAGTGGGTGTTGTCGAGAGGTTGAAGAAAGGCGACACGTCTCAAATTGACACATTCAAGCTTTATGGCGCAACTGCCAGGGACATTCAGAACTTCAGGAAAAAGGGGCCGAAGTTTGTTGCTGAATTCTGGGCAAAAAAGATTGAAGAAAGCTGCAGAGCAGTCGGTTTCTCTGTAGACTGGAGAAGAAAGTTTACGCTTTCCATCACGCCACAATTTTCCAGATTCGTAGAATGGCAGTACAACACCCTGCGCAAAAAAGGCTATGTAGTGCAGGGCACGCATCCTGTGATATGGTGCCCGAAAGACAAGAGCCCCACAGGAGACCATGACAGGCTTGAGGGGGAGGGCGAGAGCCCGCAGGATTATGTGCTGCTCAAATTCAAGTGCGGCGAATACATCCTGCCTGCAGCAACCCTGCGGCCCGAGACTGTTTACGGCGTCACAAACATGTGGCTTAATCCTGACGCTGAATATGTCGTGCTCAAAGTAAATACTGAAAAATGGATTGTTAGCAAATATGCTGCAGAAAAGCTGATGGATCAGATAAAGTATACAGAAATTGGGCATGTATTTGATATTCGCGATTTAATAGGAAAGAAATGCACAGATCCTTTGGGAAACAGGGAAATACCAATACTGCCTGGAAAATTTGTCGACCCTGATACCACAACAGGAGTTGTAATGAGCGTGCCGAGCCATGCGCCTTATGACTGGGTTGCTTTGAAAGAGATGATAGACAACAATGAGCTGCAACAGTATGGATTATCGAGACAGGATGTCGAACCTATTTCTCTGATAAAAACAGAAGGTTTAGGAGAGCATCCTGCTGCCGAGATTTCGGAGAAAATGGGGATAACGTCAACTAAGCAGAAGAAAGATCTTGATGAAGCAACTGCGGCCATCTACAGGAAAGAATTTCATCTTGGTGTGCTAAATGAAAATTGCGGGCCTTATGCTGGGACAGCAGTCAACCAGGCAAAGGAAAAGATTATTATTGATTTTATTGAAAAAGGCATAGCAGACGTGATGTGGGAGCCCACTGGAAAAGTTGTATGCCGCTGCATGACACGATGCCACGTGAAAATTCTTGAGAACCAGTGGTTTCTCAAATACTCTGATGAAAAGTGGAAACAGGATGTAAGGAAGCACCTTGCAACAATGAAAATATACCCGGAGGGAGCGAGAAATAATTTTGAAAATACAATAGACTGGCTGAAGGACAAAGCATGCACGCGCAAAAGCGGGCTTGGAACTCCGTTGCCATGGGATAAGCAGTGGATTGTTGAGACTCTGAGTGATTCCACAATTTACATGGCTTACTATACCATAGCGCATCTTGTGGCAAAATACAAAATACCTGCGGCAAAGCTGACTGATCAGGTATTTGATTATATATTTTTGAGTAAAGGCAATCCAACAGAATTAGGCAAAACTGCAAAATTGGACAAAAAGATACTTCTTTCGATGAGAAATGAATTTGAATATTTTTATCCCATGGATATGAGAAACAGCGGCAAAGACCTCATCCAGAATCACCTTACTTTCTATTTGTTTCAGCATGCAGCTATGTGGCCAGAAAGAAAGTGGCCGAGAGCTATTGGCGTCAATGGGTATGTTAATGTGGAAGGGGAAAAGATGAGCAAATCCAAAGGGAACATAATTCCTCTTGCAAATCTTATACAACAGTTTGGTGCAGACCTGGTAAGGATAAACATCGCATGCTCCTCGGAAGGCATAGATGATGCGGACTGGCGGGCAGAAAACATAAAGGGCTACAGGTCGCGGCTGGAATTTATAGCCCAGCTTGTCGACAACCTGAAAAAAGCCAGAGGTAAAGATACTAGAAACATTGATGTCTATCTAAAAAGCAAAATCAATAAACATATAAAAGAGGCAACAGAAAATTTTGAGCATCTGAAGTACAGGACAGCGGTTCAGTATGCGTTGTTTGAGACCGTCAACGACCTCAAATGGTACCTGAGAAGAGCTGGCGGATTAAAAAACGCGCATAAGAGAAATTTAAAAAACTCTATGGAAAAAATAGTTGCACTAATTGCGCCCTTCACACCGCACTTTTCAGAAGAGATGTGGCGGCAGCTCGGCAACAAGACATCCATATTCTCTCAGAGAAATTGGCCCGACTATGATGAAATGATGTCCTCAGAAGAAGTTGAGCTAGGCGAGAACATGCTTAGGCAAACTCTTACGGATATCGAAGAAATACAAAAGCTGGCGAAAATATCGAAGCCGAAAAAAGTGAAGATATTTGCGGCTGAGAACTGGAAATTCAGGGTCTATAATCAAGTGTTGAGGAACAAAAACAAAAGCGTCAACGAGATAACAAAGGAGATTATGAGCTCTGGCAGCTACGGGCAGGCGACTGTTATGTTCATACAATCCTTGTATAAAAAACTATCAGAACTAAAGCCTGTCATCCCGCGCACAATGCAGCTCAATCTGTTGAATGAAGCCAGAGAATTCATGGAAAAAGAGACCAGCTTAAAAGTAGAAATTATAGATGCCGAGAAAAGTCAGGAGCAGAAGGCGAGGCAAGCTACACCGCAGAAGTTCGGGATACTGTTGGAATAGTTAATCAGGATCTGTGCCGCCGACTTTCGTTTCTGTTGGGTGTTCTGAGACAAGGTAAGAATGCAAATCCTTTTTTGTTTCTGCTGGCGGCTTATAGTAAACAATGCGTTCTTTAGTATCGGTATATGAGTTCCAGCCATTCTTTTTGAGATATCTTTCTATTTCTCTATTGATTTGAATCAACACAAATCTCTTCATACGGCTCTCTACCTTCAAAACTTCTCCAAACTTTCAATAAGCTCTTTGTCTTCCTGCTGCTGCTTCTTGATGCGCTCTGTCATGCCCTCGAATATGTACTCCATGCGCTGGATCTTTCGCAGCAGGGCTGCGTTCTCCTTTTTCATTTCCAGCAGGGCTGCCCAGAGCTGGGCTGTCTTGATATCGGGAGCCTGCCTGTAAGCGGAGCGGTGCCTCTGCACTTTCCTAAGAATATCATTAAGCTTGGCCTCATCGTCAGGGCCCAGATGCTGTTTCCAGTCTTCTGTTGTTCTGAATAACATGTTTTTGACCTCATTGTTAAATGGTTATTTGTCTGTAGTGCGGCCTGTCTAGTGACGGTTCTACTAGGCCAACATCTAAGCAGAAAAGTTTAATAGACGGCAACAAATCTTCTGGGATTGGCATGCAACGTGCTATATAACCCGGCTTATCTGCTTTGTTTTTATACACAACTCCAATTTTCTCACCGCTTTTATTCTCAACGACCCAAGCTTTTCTTCTACCGGCTCCTAAAAATATTTCTGTTCTATTAGTTATATATCCTGCCTGCCTAGCACTTGACAAGAATCTGTGCGTTTCAAACATTTATTACACCAACAAATCTAGTTACTACTAATTGGAAAATCTTTAAAAGCGTGAGTAATTTCTTTGGTGTAATTCAATTGTAATTGAATCGTCACTTGTTTTAGATTTAAAAACATTGTTGTTCTTTAGTCTTGAGTGATTTCATGGAAAAAGGACAGTTCGTGCGCGTGAACTATGTAGGCAGGCTTGAGAGCGGCGAGATATTTGACCTGACTGACGAGGAAACAGCAAAGAAAGAGAAGGTCTATGATGAGCGGATAAAATACAAGCCCATGCCTGTAATAGTGGGCGCTGGGTTTTTGATACCGGGGCTGGACAAAGCGCTGCATGATATGAACATAGGGGAGAAAAAAACTATTGAATTGAAACCTGAAGAAGGGTTTGGCCAAAGGGATCCTAAACTCGTAAGAGTTGTTCCAAGGAATGTTTTTGAAGGCAAAGTGGACCCAAAGCCTGGCATGGTTGTTGACTTCTCAGGCATGAGGGGCAGGATACAAAGTGCTGAGGCAGGCCGCATTCGCGTGGATTTCAACAATCCCCTTTCTGGGAAGATATTGAAATATGAAATAGAAATCACAGAAGAAATTAAAGATCCTGCAGATCAGGTAAAGGCAGTACTGGAATTCTTTGGCGCTGACAACGCTGACATAGAACTAAAAGAGCATGAGGTTGATATAAAAATCAAGCTTCCAGAACAGCTAAAAGAGAGGCTAAGCTCGCTTCTTCTGGAACATATTGCAGGCATAGAAAAGGTAAATTTTATTGATACGTATACCAAAAAATCATAAGGCAGGTTTTATTTTTTAATAACAAAGGGCTTATGGTAGAAGGTGCTGTACTTGCAATGTGGACACAAACTTGGAATAGCATCTTTTTTTGTGTCCCAGACGTGCTGACATTTTGTACAGCGAAGCCGCATGTCCATCATCTCTACTACTACTATTACTTCTCCTACTATTTAAAGTTGCTTCCTGTAATTGGAATGCACTGCACTGAAAAATCGCTTAAACTTTAAATATGTCAGAGGCGATATAAGACCATACAGGTGGTATTAAATGGGAATCCTAAGCGGCAAAGATGCAGGCACTTCTCCTGCGGATGAAGAGCTGAGAAAGATACTGGAATCAAAAAAAGCTGAAATCAAGGTCATAGGTTGTGGCGGTGCCGGCGGCAATACTATTTCTCGCCTGATGCAGGTGGGTATTGTGGGAGCAGAGGCTATAGCAGTCAACACAGATGCCCAGGACCTGCTCTATACAGATGCCGATATCAAAATCTTAATCGGAAAGGAGATTACAGGCGGGCTTGGTGCAGGAGCAGACCCCAAAATAGGGGAAGAGTCTGCCAAGGAAAGCAAGAATGACCTGAAGAAAGTGCTGGAAAATGGTGATCTTGTATTTGTTACGTGCGGTCTCGGAGGCGGCACAGGAACTGGCTCTGCTCCGATAGTTGCAGATATATCAAAAAAAGCAGGGGCATTAACTGTTGGCATTGTGACATTGCCATTCAGCATGGAAGGCAAGCAGCGTATGGACAATGCGCGTGGCGGGCTGGACAAACTGGAAAAGACTGTGGATACGTTAATAGTAATACCAAATGATAAGCTTCTAGAAATTGTGCCTGATGTCTCGCTTGCGACTGCATTCAAGGTAGCAGATGAAATCCTTGTTAATGCTGTAAAAGGAATAACAGAATTAGTGACAAGACCTGGGCTCGTAAATCTGGATTTTGCAGATATCCGTGCTGTCATGACAAATGGCGGGATAGCCATGATAGGCATGGGTGACAGCGACAGCGAGAACCGTGCTGTGGAAGCTGTAGAAAGGGCGCTGAACAACCCGCTGCTGGACGTTGCAATAGACGGTGCGAATGGCGCGCTGATAAATGTTTCTGGTGGCGTTGATATCACGATAAGAGAATGCCAGAAAATTGTGGAGGCAGTGGCAACGCGACTGAGCCCCGATGCAAAAATCATATGGGGCGCGCAGATTGTAAAAGAGCTCGGCGATTCTATCAGAACCATGCTCATTGTCACTGGAATAAAATCATCTCCTTTTGCAAAGCCCATATCTATGCAGAAAGAACGGACGAAAGAAGCTGAAAAGATATTTGGGATAGATTTTATTGAGAGATGATTATGAAAAACCTAAGATATTTTGTTCTACTACCGTTTCTTGCACTAGCATGCTCTTCAGATTCTATAAAACCAAAACAACAAGAATCTAGGTACTTGTGCATGAATATTTTGACATAAATAGAAATAACAAATATGAATTGCACAGAGTTGTGTTTGAAAGAGACGGTGATAAAGAAGTTTACGGTGTTTCATGGTATGGAGACAAAGAACTCAGCAGGAAAGAAATAGAGAATCTTCCTCTTATTGGAGATGAAAGACGATTCATTACTCCCTAATAATTTGATTGTCAAGATGTTTTTAAGCATTTCCTTTCTAATTAAAAGCTATGAATATCCGTAACACCATTGAGCGCATGAGGCGTGTTTTGCTTGTTGCAAACAA
>JACQNX010000062.1 GCA_016202875.1 Candidatus Aenigmatarchaeota archaeon
GCGTATAAGAGCCTGCGCATCCCCTACGCCTCCGGAAATTGTTACAGCCATTTTGTCATCTATGGGGTAAATTTTCTGGACTTCCTTGCCTGACACGAGCCAGCCAAGAGTGGACTTGCTGTCCGAACCCAGAACAACACATTCCTTGCATACCATGCCTACTGTTGTTGTCCCTGTCTTGAGTTTCTGCTCTGTTTCCACAGCAAACACCTAGAATTTGTTTTTATGCAGCAAATCAGGAAAAATAAACTATGAGTAAATTAGACGAAAATGCTTAAATAGTTATTTTTGACTCTTTCCGGGGTAGCAGTCAAACGTTTTTCTCAGCTCTTTCAAGTCTGTCAGGTTGATGTCAGCAGAAATGATGCATTCCTTTCTTTCAGCTTTAGCTAGCGTTCCTAATGGCGACCATATCCGGCTTTCCGCAGCAGTTTCTTCTGAATAGGCATCGCATAAAACGAAATATATCTGGTTCTGAAATGCGGCTGCGTGGGCCATCGCCCCTAGCGCTTCGCTTGTTCCGTACTTTTTGTACCAGTATGCAGGGCAGAAAACCATGTCCGCCCCTTCCTGCGCTAGTCTCAGTGTCTCTAATGGATATCTTATGTCCCAGCAGTTTATGACACCAATGGTGCCGAAATCTGTTGCTACAACTCTGTTTGTTTTTCCTGGCGTTATGCCTTTTTCATCTTTCCATAAATGTTTTTTCCGGTAAGTATAAGCCAAATCCCCATCTCTGTTGACCACGTAAAGTTCATTGAATATTTTATTGCCTCTTCTTGCGTATCCTCCGACAATGGACCACATACCCAACGAGCGTGCTCTGTCTCCTACACTCTTTACTGCTGCTTCAACTTCTGTATACGGCAGTCTGCTCTCGCCAGTCAAACTCGTTTCAGGAAAGCAGACAATATCGCTGCCCCTGGCTGCTTCCATGTATGGTGTTATTTTTGCTAAGTTATCCTCTAAAGAATCTGCAACTGGCATCTGAACTGCGGATATTCTGACCATCTGATGTGGTTGTCAGAAAACATTAAGAAACTTTACTTTTCTCCTTCCTCCCCACATCCGCAGCAGCCACAAACCCCATTCTCTTGTCTGCGAAGTGCCTGTGCTTGCATTTCTCATGAAAATTTTTGTCCAGGCAGAGCACGGTCCCTTGGCCAGTGGACATGCAGTTCAGCGAAGGAGAAATATAGGGGCACTTCTGGTTTGTCATGAATATAGATCGCCTTCGCAACACATAAAGTTTGCTGTGGCAAAGAATAACTTTATTTGTTGGTTTTTTTATTAATTAAACATGTCACAAGCAGCAATTCTCATCTTCCTGGCTGTTGCTACTTTAGCATTAAGCACGTCAGCAGTTTATGCTGCAAATAATGGTATTTTTACTCTTTTTCAATTTGTCCGCGATGTACTAGACCATATTAAAATTTTTTTATTCACTCCAGAAGACACTTTTAACGTTTCGGCCATCAACAGCGCTATCGACGAAGCTGGACCTCGAGTTTTTGTAGAACATAAAAGTTTTTTCAGTCCTTCCATTGGGACGGAAAAAAACTACACAGTATTGCTTCCGTCAGGTTATTATGAAAACTCTCAAAGACGATACCCCGTTTTATATCTTCTTCATGGTCTCTGGGGCAATGAGAATACGTGGATTGTGAGAGGACGTATAGTTCAGATATATCAGAGATTGTTGGCAGAAAATAAAATTAAGGAAGTTATAATAGCAATGCCTGATGGAGACAACAGTGCCTATGAAAATGATTGCAGCGGTTCTGTCGCATTTTCCTGCGGCAATTATGGAGATTATATAATAAAGGATTTCATAAGAGAGATAGATTCTAAATACAGGACAATGGCAGATAGGAATCATAGAGCAATTTCTGGCTTATCTCTCGGCGCCCGCGGAGCTATAAGGCTTTCATTCCTGCATCCAGATAAATTCGTTTTTACAGGTGCTCAGAGTGGACGCTATTTCTATTTGCTGCAGGAAATGGCTGATGAACAATGGACAAGACTGAAAAATGCAAATATAACAATTTACTTCGACCACAGCAGCAATGATGTAATACCAGGATATTTTTCATCCAGCAGGGAACTTAATAAAATACTTACAGAAAAGGGTATTACGCACGAGTATCAGGAATTGAATTTTCCGATACAGGATTCCCATGGCTGGCCTTTTTGGCAGCAGCAGGTTGTAATTGTGCTGGAAAAAGCCTGCAAAGTGATTTGCCTTAGTTGAAAACTAAACTTTATTTATACCGAAGCCAAATGCATGTTATGAAAAATCTTTTCAACTTCAAGCGCGATCCTAAAATTTTAGCCGCGCTGCTGCTTGCGATGATTGCCGCTACCCTTGTCTATTTGGCATTTTTTGACATCCTGATCCCTAATGTTCCTGACGACAGCTACCGTTTGGCAGTTGGCTCTTTGTTTGTTGTTCCTGTCATTATACTGGTATTCGGCCAGACAATCATAGGCGGATTCTTCTTGCACATGCTCTCAGAAGCAGCCAACCCGAAGAAAGCGGACTTTTTGCGCGCCCTCTTTGTGGCAGCTATGATGACGTTTTTGTTTTCGTTGACGTATGTGATGTTTCCCCGCTATGGCCCCTTTTATTACATTGTTTTTGTCTACAATATAGGGCCATGGCACGCCCTGCCCCTTGTCGTTGCGTGGACGCTGTCTGCAATAACAATAAACACGTATCTTGCGCACAAGCTGCTGGGAATTTCAACAAGATTAAGCTTTATTGCTATCGCACTGACCTACATTGGCATAATAGCAGCTGCTTCCTAGGATTTGAAGAAGCCTTTAAAAACAATGACGGAAGTATGGTTTCTAGTGATATTTGTGCCCTCAAAGAAGGACCTTATGAGAGTCTACCTTGACAACAGTACTATAGAGCCATGGTTCGAAGCTATATTGATAGAAGGAAAACACATGAAAACACCCGGCTTCATTCAATTTCTTATTGTGCATAAGGAAATAGAGAAGTTCATCTCGTCTTTTACTGTGGCAGAGCTTGTGGAAAAACTGATGTTTCATACAGAGAAAGTTAGGCCTTTTATGAAGAAACTTGAATTGATAGAAGGATTTGTCAACACCTTTCAGCAAACAATACCCAATCTCACAATCATAGAGGAGGAGCAGGCGCCAAACGGCCAGAGAGGCTTGTTTATTTCTGTGCCTGAACTGATACAGTTCACGGCAAAGATCGGTGATATTAAAGATGCTATTCATGTCTGCATCGCAAAACACGAGGACCTCTACCTCGTCACAAAAGACGACAACATAGGCCGCGTGCAGGATATATATCAGAGAACAGTAGGAATGGTCGGATTCATGAAAGCCTTTGAATAACTATCTGGCCGCAAGAAGTATTTTCCTCAGTTTTGCCTCGCCTTCTTCCAGCGTCAGCATCCTGCTTATCGGAGGCGGCTCTATTACTATAATCGTATGCCTATTCAGGCGCATTTTTTTTCTTTTCCCCGATAGTCTGAATTTTTTGGTCATTTCTACCACGTTATTAGTATAACATACTCAAAAAGCTTTTATTAGTTAGTGTTAGACCGACATATAGTTTGGACTTGATATGTTCAGTAAGCCTTCGCAATGTAAACAACCTGTTCCGCCTTTTTCCCGCATTGAATACAAGGACCGAACGGCTTTTCCTTTTTCCCGTAAAGCGTGCCGCGGATCTCATAGCCGCCTGTCTCTGCTTTCAGGTTTTTCTCGCATTCTGCAGAGCCGCACCAGTTCGCACGCGAGAAGCCGAATGAGTTCTTTATTTTTTCCAGCTCTCTTGCATCCTGCGTATTGTCTCGCAGAAACTTTTTTGATTTCTTTAGCATCTCCTTCTGTATTTGCTTGAGCATCTTCCGTATTTCGCGTAATTTTGCCATTTCAATAGGTTTTTTTACTCCATCAACCCTTTTAACAACTGTAACAACGCCAGCCTCAACATCTTTCGGCCCAATCTCAACTCTCACCGGAACCCCGCGAAGTTCCCAGTGGTTGAACTTGAATCCAGGGCTGTAGTCCCTGTAATCCACATGCACCCGCAGTTTCAATTTCTCAAGATTCTCTTTCACGGATTCGCATGCCTTTTTTATCTCGTCCTCCTTTCCTGTAAACATGATAGGCACAATCGCAACCTGGATAGGCGCAATTTCAGGAGGCAGCACAGCTCCTTTGTCATCTCCATGTTGCATGACATTCAGTCCTATCATTCTTGTTGTCATTCCCCAAGATGTCTGCCATACATGCTGTTGCTGTCCTTTTTCGTCAAGAAATGTGATATTGAAGGGTTTTGAAAAGTTTTGCCCAAGCATGTGAGTCCCCGGACCTTGTACAACCTTGCCGTCTTGAGTAAGGCAATCCATGACTACAGAGTAATTTGCTCCGGCAAACGTATCGCTCTTCGGCCTTACCAACAGCAAAGGCTCTATTGCCTGTTTTTCCATGCTTTGTTCATATGTTTCAACTGCCTGTTTTACCTGCTCATCTGCTTCTTGCTGAGTTGCATGCGCAGTATGAGCTTCCTGCCAAAGAAATTCCCTTCCTCGTATGAAAGGTTTTGTACCCTTTGTATCGAATCTGACAACATTATTCCACTGATTAATTCTCAGAGGCAGGTCTTTGTGGCTGCGTATCCATAGCGCATACATGTAGTACATAATAGTTTCAGAAGTAGGCCTGACAAAAAGGCGTTCTTCTAACTTTTCTCCCCCTGCTTCTGTGACAGCAAATGTCTCTGCCTTGAATCCTGCAAAATGCTCTTCTTCCTTTTTAATCAGGTTTTCTGGAATGAACAGGGGAAAATATGCATTTACAACACCGCCTTGTTTTATCAGCGAATCGAAATGCTGCTGTATCTTTTCCCACACAGCATAGCCCCAAGGCGTTATCACATCAAATCCTTTGATAGGGCTTCTCTGGTCTATGAAGTCGCCCTTCCTTACAACCTCCAGATACCAGTCAGAGAAATTCTCGCTGCGCTTTGTCTGAACGCCAAGTTCTTCCGCCATTTCAACACCTACCATTTTTTTGATTATACGAGGATAAAAAAGATACGTTGTCTTCTTTTTTGATTTTGTAGCCAGCAAACGAAAAAACGAAACCAGCACCTAAGAAGATGTCAAAATTATTGTAGAGGAAGTCGGCCACCAGTCATTTGACTCACACAATCTTTTTATTAAATAAAATGGAAAAAGATTGATCAAAAATATGGAAATTAAAGTATTAAAATGGAAGGTGCCGCTGAAAGCTATTTATAAATAAATGGGATATAAATTCCATGGACGATGACGAAATTGCACAAAACTTGAAAACATACCTGCAAACAAGAGGAGATCAGGATTCAAAAAATACATATATCGGGTATGGCCAATATTCAGTTAGAGAGTTATATACACATGTTGACCAAAGAACAGAAATCGGCAGAGAATTTATCGAACTCTCAAGGAGACTAATAGAAAAAATTGGCAGAGAACAATGGGAAAGAAGTCTTGTCTAATATCATAGCACGAACAAAAACAAGTATGCCCCCAGCAGCGCATGGCTCACCACAGGCCCGATGAGCGTCGGCCTTTTGCTGAATGAATACCCCCAAGCTGCACCTGCAGTCAGCGTGAGAATAATAAGCAGCAGGCTCTGGAAATGTATGGCAGCATAAAGGACAGAGGATGCGGCTATCGCAGTTATTGCCCCGAGGCGGTATAGCTTTGTCTGAATTATCCCCCTGAACACAAGCTCCTGCAGCGGCACAGAAATCAGGATATAGAAGACCAGCCAGCTGCTGTCGATGTGCAGGGCCTTGAAGCCGATTAAGTTTCCAATCAGTGTTACAACAACAAATCCCACAGCAGTAATTATAGCAGCGTGCCTGAGAGAATGTGTCATGTCTTTTGTTGTTATGCCAAATTTGCGCAGTTCTGCCATGCAAAAAGCTATGGCAGAAAGATTCTTAAATCATGGCTCGGCCTTTTCCAGTATCATAAAATGCTTCACGTGCGTATGCGCTGGCTCTTGGTACGGCTCTCCGGACTGATTGGTAGCGCCTTTTCTGAAGCTGTTATGGCTTTTTTCTTTATTTGTATATTTCTTGGCAGTTCGTAAGTGAAATCCCGCGTTTATGACGAGTTGCTCTGCTTTTTGTTTTGTAGTGTATTTCATCATGATGCCGTTAGGAAGCAGGAACTCATTGCGTCCGATAACCTTTCCAACGCCAAATGTCGAATCCGAAGGGTCGCAAAAATTCGCAAATAGCATCCCTCCGGGAATTAGTATCGTGTGAAATTTTCTCAGGATTTCTTTAATTTTTGAATACGGAAACTGAACAAAAAAATCAATACAAAGTATAGCCTGCCTATTATTTTCAGTCATGTCAAAAACAGAGCCCTGTCCGAGAGAGTAATTTGATAAGCCGGCTTTCCTGCATTTTTCTTCCGCTAACTCTAGAGCGCGGGGGCTGATATCTATGCCATCAACATGAATGCCCTGCTGCATAAGATGCAACTCGTTTGTGAATTCTCCGCATGGCATGCTCAGAATACTTCTGATGCCTTTCTTATCGAGGGTTCTAGACACCAAAGGTATGATTGGGTCGATAGAATGCCTCAGAACAAAACCCTTCTGTTTGTACAAGGCATCCCAGCTTTTTTCATATGCATCAAGA
Organism: Candidatus Aenigmatarchaeota archaeon; assembly: GCA_016202875.1. Lineage (GTDB taxonomy): Archaea > Aenigmatarchaeota > Aenigmatarchaeia > GW2011-AR5 > GW2011-AR5 > JACQNX01. Next base: position 6,689 of record JACQNX010000062.1, read on the forward strand.
AAGTCATAAGCCATGAAAAAACCTGTCAAAGAAAGTTTTTAAGGCACATCCAGGATCAGATTATAAAGCGGATCTGACGGCCCTGTCAAAAGAACATCCAGCAAAGCCATCCTTACGTACAGCCCGTTATTAGACTGCCTGAAATAGAGGGCTCTTGGATGATTGTCAACTTCGCTGGCGATTTCCGGGAAGCCCTCGCTTTTGCTCGTGTTGATCGGGAGAGGATGCATGATGATAGAGCCGTCTTTCATGTTGTTTGCCCTTTCATGTGTAATCTGGTATTTTCTATAGCTTTCTTGCAAAAGGTTTTTCTGCGATTCATCCTGCACATACTCCCACTGCAGTCTTGTCACGTATAGGACATCGACCAGCGAAATAACGGCATCTAGGTCATCTGTCTCAAGAAACTTTGCACCTTTTTCTATCAAGTATGCCCGCATATCTTCAGGAAGTTTCAGTTGAGGTGGAGAAACGAAAAATAGTTCGTTATTCTGAAGATGCGCCAGCAGATACGCAAGGGATTTTATCGTCCTGCCCTGTGCTATGTCACCGACAAAAGCAATTTTTAGGCTGCCAATCCTGCCGAATACTTGCCTTATCGTGTAAAGGTCCAGTAGTGCCTGTGTGGGGTGCTGATTTTTTCCATCCCCTGCATTTATGAAAGGAATATTCAGAATAGTGGCTGCCCGCTTCGCAGCCCCGTCTTTGTCATGCCGCATCACAACAATGTCAAAGCATTCTTGTACAGCAAGCAGCGAGTGCTCCAGTGTCTCGCCCTTGAAAGCAGAAGAGAATTCCCTCGCATTTTCAGTGCCAATAACTTCGGCGCCCAAACGCTTGGCAGCAGTATCAAATGTCATTTTCGTCCTTGTGCTGGGCTGGTAGAACAGGCTTGCAACAATTTTGCCCTCATGCTTGCGGATGACTTGCTTATTTTCCACAGCATGTTTCATCTCGTCTGCCCTTGCAAAAAGACCCTCCAGAAACCGCCTGTCTTTCAGCTGCCTTGTGTCCACAATGTGCCTGACCATTTGAATCATTAATTATAGGCAAGGAAAGTTCAAATACTTGCACATTAAAAAAGACTGAAAAACATAATTGTAACAATGAAAGAAAGAGACAAAAAATTAGGATTATTTTTCCTTGTGTTCGTACTGAATTCTGTTGGCTACAAAGCTGCCCAGTGGCTCAGCCCAGAAGGCATTCTTGTTACAACATGGCTGGACTCGTTTATCCCTTATGTCCCTTACTTTGCAGTTCCCTATGCATTGTACGTCCCGGTAGTCCTTCTGCCTTTCTATCTCTACTGGAAGGATTACAAGAAGTACAAAGTGATGGTGCTTTCCATTGCTGCTGTGTTACTGATCAGCATCGCCGTATTTCTGACATTCCAGACGCGCGTAATCCGGGAAAATGTCGAGCCGACAGACTTCTTTAACTGGGGCGTTTCTGTCGCCTACTCCCTTGACGAGCCAGTGAACGCGCTGCCTTCCCTGCACGTAGCCCTGCCCACACTGGCAACACTTTTCGTATACAAAAGAAACAGGAAGCTCGGCCTGTGCATTGCCCCTGTCACAGTGCTCATCATCCTGTCAACAGTCTTCATCAAGCAGCACGCTGTTCTGGATGTGTTCGCGGGCTTGATCCTCGCATTCGCAGTTTTCCGCTTCAGGCGCGTGTTTGAGAAGATTAATTTTTTCAGATAGGAATGAGTAGGGCAGTAGAGAGAACCTAAGCAGCCTGACGCACATAGTGCGTCATAGCCCTTCTCTATTGCGCAATGGGGGGGTATAGATATATCCTAATTTTTGAACGGTAGGTTAAGATAAGAGTTTAATGGTTTCTTAGAGAAGTAAATTCCATGCCAACTAGAAAAGAAGAGGTTAGAGTTTTTACACCTCTCTTCAAATTAAACGAAGCAAAGTTCTTTCTAAAAAAGATGGTGGAGGCTGAAAAAAACCTAGATGAATTTCCATACTATACAAGTGCTTTCATATCCGCAACTCGCAGTATTACTTGGGCTTTAGAAAAAGAGTTTTCTAAAAATAAAGA
>JACQNX010000063.1 GCA_016202875.1 Candidatus Aenigmatarchaeota archaeon
TGATTAATATCTTTGCCCTCACCGCCCGGAGAAAAAATCATTGGTTCTCCATACATTCTAAGATTAAGGGATTTGGTAATTGTATTGAAGTAATTTATAATGACGCTTTTGTCGGCATCGATTTTATAGAATCCCTCAATTAACAATCTTTGTCTTGTGATGTTTGGTGCTAAATTTTTCATAGTAATTATTAAGAAAATAAAGCCTTATATAAGTTTTTCGCAGTTAGCCCGAATTTGCAATTGAATATAACACGGAGTTATATCTACTTTTGTCCGCTTTTTGGGGCTTCTTGGGGCTTCTTGGGGTGTTATGCCTAATTCCACCTTATCCAGCTCCAACGTATCCAGCGGGCTCCTGACGTTCTTTATCGCAACTGTGGAGACGTGGGTGTAGATCTGTGCCTCAGTGTGTGGACATGAACGTTTTTTCTGATGCCTGCTTTTTTGGATGCGTTCTCGACTATTTTCTGGACCGACTTTACAGTGAGATGGCCACCTCTTGCAGAATCGAAAACATATGGATTGCTGTCGTTCCTTGCTTCCAGATTTCCTTTTCCCTGTCTTATGAAAATTATACCGTCCTTAAACCGCAGATCTTCTATTTCCTTTTTTAGAGCTGGAAAAAAGAAGAATTTTATTGCGCTAAGCGCGAGGTTTGTTGTCCTGGGATCTTTTTGGCTGGACAAATGCAGGCTGTATTCTCTTACAGACACTTCGCTAGGGCTACCCCTGCAGAACTCCAGAAAATGCCTCACGTGGAAAATGTAGGATTTCCTTGTTTTCTGGCTGAATCCCCTTAACTGCATCTCTTCGTCTAACTTCTTCAGATGATCACTGAAAGAAAACATCTGACCACACCACGGCGGACTAGAAGGGGAGGAAAGGGGACACCATTATTTTTCTACTTTTTTCTTCTCTGCGAAGTATTGCTCATACCTCATCTGTGCGAGCTTCTCGAATGCCATGTTAATTACCTCCTGTTGAATAGGGTTATATCTCCGATATTCAGAAGATGTTGAATATGCGGTGCTGAGATCTCAGCACTCCTTGCATTTTTCACAACTGCTCTGGGCTTCTTTCTCATGGGAATCACCTTTTCTTCGTTCAAGAAGCACTACGTGCTTCCGGCGGTTTTGCCTTTTGCGGCAAGAGGAATGTGTGCTTCTATTTAACCTGCGACAAACGAACGCAATTACATTTCATTTTCGTTTTAAGACGTTGTTCGTGTTTTTGACGCTGTCTCATAGAAGCACTGCCATGCCGCAAAACAGCTACTCTTCAATTAGCAAGTACTATATATACTGTTTTGCCGGGCAGATGAAATGTGAAAAGTGATGGGCCAGGAAAAGGGCTTTTTCACGCATTTTAATGCATTTCTAGGAGGACACTTTTCAGGCGCTGTGAAAAGTGTGTGTTGAGTGAAGATTACGCTGGCGCTGCTCATAGATATTAATAAAACCAATACATATAATAGAGCAGATAACTGTGAGGCGATACTTGTCTACTGCGACACTATTGGCAACACTGGCAATGGCCGAAGGCTGTGCCCAAAAATTCTACAGCAGGGTTCAAGGACCACATGTTCTTTCTGTAATTGATACCAGGTCAAATCTTGATCGCTACCCGCGCATAACTGGATTCTATTTTGATTTGGATATTGATTTTACAGGCAGAGGCGACAAGACCGCGAGCGCCCTGTATTTTGAGTACGTTAAATGGAACGAGGGTGGGAATCAACAAGTTGGCTTGCGCCTGAAGATTAAACATGGTACAGAAGAACGTTATCTTCCGCGAGAGGCAAGCAATTTGACAGATTTCACGATCATGGGTGACAGTCAGGGAAAAGATATTTTCTTATACAGGTTTCCTAGGGGAAAAGAGCAGCAGATTCGCATGATCCATCTGGTTGACGGGCATCTTGAAGATCAGGAATGCCCTGCTGATTTATACAGAGCTGCAGTTGCGCAGGCCAGGAGTTTTGTGCTGCGCGATGGCAAACTTATGTTGAAAAGCAAATAGCGACTCTACTGATCCAAAATCCTGCGGCTTTGTTTAAAAAATCGGGTATTGTATCTGTTTAGCTGATACCCGACCCGTCGATGGGCATCACCTGATGCTCATCACTTTTTAAACAAAGCCAAATCCTGCCGAGACTTCTTGCAGTATCTCCGAAAGTGAGGTGTATGCCTCATGGCATCTGCAAAGAGCACAGCTCTATGAGAGTTCAAAGAAACTGCGTTTCTTTGCAACTACACCTTGGTAGAGGATTACTGCCAAGAGGCAGTAATCCTGCTTTCGGAGATACTATCTTATATTTTGTTTTCCAATGCTAATCA
>JACQNX010000064.1 GCA_016202875.1 Candidatus Aenigmatarchaeota archaeon
CCTCGATGCCTGCATCAAACTTTTCTACGACATCAAATAGGTTTAAAAACTATCTGCAAAGAATTTTACTATGGACATAGAAAAACTTCTCGAAGAGCGCTCCAAAAGAATTGATAGAATCATTGAGAAATACATCCCTCGCAAGTACGATAAAAAAAATATTGGATTCGCGCTCGGCCCTGCAAGATACTCTTATGATCCCCATCCCGCGAATGCAGCAATAGCAAAGCCTTTCTGGGACCTTCTCGACCGCGGCGGCAAGCGGTGGCGACCTGTCCTCTTTTCCATAGTTTGCGAAGCACTTGGCGGGGACATAAACAAATACGAAGACCTTGTCGTGCTTTTTGAAGTCGTGCACACTGGCAGTTTGATCTGCGACGACGTGGAGGACAGTTCAGAAATAAGAAGAGGAAAACCCTGCGTTCATAAACTATTCGGCATCGACGTTGCAGTGAATGTAGGCTCAGCCATGTATTACCTGCCTCTTCTTGTCCTGCTGAAAAATAAAGAAAAATATGGCGAGAAAAAGCTTCTGAAAATTTATGAAACATACGCCCAGGAACTGATCAATATACATTTCGGGCAGGCCATGGATATCGCATGGCATAAAGGTGTCGCAGATGCGGATACAATTACAGAAAGTGAGTACCTGCAGATGTGCGCATACAAGACCGGAACATTGGCAAGGCTCGCGGCAAAGATCGGCGCTATTGCTGCTGGTGCAGATGAAAAGACAATAGAAAAGATCGGCGCCCTCGCAGAAGCAATAGGCATAGGCTTCCAGATCCAGGACGACATCCTGAATATTACTGCAACCTCAGGCAAGAACCAGTTCACTGCAGATTACATCGGCTCAGATATCTCTGAAGGCAAGCGAACCTTGATGATTATACATGCGCTGTCAAAGGCAAATAAGAAAGATAGGCAGATGCTGATTGATATATTGAATATGCATACCGCAGAAAAAAACAACATAAAAGAAGCAATAGAAATCCTGAAAAAATATGACTCAATAAATTATGCCAAAACATTTGCCCGTAGCCTTGTGCTAAAAGCCTGGAAAGGTATCCAGCACTCGCTGAAAGACAACAGCACGAAGAAGGAGCTGGAAGCCTTTGTCATGTTTGCTGTGGAGAGGGGGTGGTAAAATGGGTCTGAGAAAATTCAAACACTGGCGTAAATATACAGCAAATACCGTACTTGCACTAATCACTATGGGTGCAATAGGTATCTATAATTCTTACAGGGAATTGGAAGGCAAAGAATCAATTTTCAAGTTTGTGGATGCTATATTCTATTTACAAGATTCTACTAATCCCTATGCACGTTTTCGCTCTAGCATGCTTGAACGAATGATAGATGCACGTATCGAAGCCGAACCTTCAGAAGATGAAGTGGTGAGATATTTGGACTTCGGCGCCAAAAAAAGGGCGGGTATTATGCAAGCAATGAATATAGGATTCTTAGAAGATTAGCTTCTATACGGGGTGAAAAATCGCTGGAGTATCTGGTCGATATTCTTTGCAGTGGCAAATATGATGGACACATAAGACACGAGGTTTCCCAACTTCTTAAAAATAGAATGGATGATCTCAAACAAAGGAGAAACTTAATGGATAGGTTAGTAGAATTCATAAGCCCTATCGATGAAAGAGAATTTTATATAACAAACATAAACGTGATTGAAATTTTAGCTAGAAACAAATACAGGCGTGCTCTTCCTTCAATCATAGCAGCAACACAATTGGAGGGAGATATCTTTGATAATAATGAAGTTATAAGAAACGCGTATGCAAATTTAATCTACTTCCCATCACAGCGAACAACGGACTTGTTGATAGAAGCCGTGAAAAAATACAGCACTTCGCGTTACGGCTTTGGAATAGGACTTGGACTTGGTTTTGCTGAGCATGCTCTGGAAACAGCTAGACAGGCAGGAGTTCTTGATGGAGCCTGTCCTCCAGTCGTGCACGAATTAGAAAAATTTATTGAATATTATAGATATATCGAACACGCTGCAGTACGTAGAGCGAGCAGAATTATGAAAGAATATGGCTGCCCCAGTATAATATTCCCCGACCGCTAATTGCTATTTTTTATTCCTTCCTTTCCAATCTAAACTATGCATATCGAAGACCTGCCATTTCCGCAGCGTGTTGTTGACATAATCAGAAAAGAAGCGCAAGAATTCAATCCAGTCCAGAAAGCCTCAATTCCTCACGTGCTGGAAGGCTCAAATTTAGTAGTTGCCTCGCCAACAGCCTCAGGCAAGACATTAGTCGCAGAAATCGCTGTCTTGAAAAATTACATCGAGGGCGGCAAGTCTGTCTACGTCGTCCCGCTTAAGGCGCTGGCATCAGAGAAGTACCAAGATTTCCGCCAGAAGTACCCTTTCATGAGAACAGCCATTTCCATAGGCGACCTGGACTCAGCAGAGCAATGGCTGGGCTCGTATGATCTTGTCATTGCAAGCAACGAGAAAATGGACTCACTGCTGCGGCACAATTCACCATGGCTGAAAGACATCTCTCTGCTCGTCATTGATGAGATACACATGCTCAACGATCCTACTCGTGGACCAACATTAGAAGTTGTAATCACCAGGATGAAAAACGTAAAGCAGATAATCGCCCTCTCTGCAACAATACAGAACGCAGAAGAACTTACCAAATGGCTGGATGCCAAGTTGGTGCGCAGCGACTACAGGCCTGTGAAATTGGAAAAGGGGGTCGCCTATCCGAAAAAAGACAAAATGATTGTTGATATGGATGACAGCGGATTTGAGCTCCCGTATCATGAGCACGCCCTCATACACGATACAGTTAAAAAATCCAAACAATGCCTCCTTTTTGTTTCAACACGAAAATCAGCAGAAGCGAGTGCTGAAAAAGCCAATCTGTCTGCGCTCCTCTCTGCTGAAGAAAAAATTGCTTTGGCCAAAATCGCAAAGGAAGCAGAAAATGTGCTTTCAATTCCAACAAAGCAGTGCAAACGACTCGGAATTTGCATCCGGCAAGGGGCAGCTTTCCATCATGCTGGCCTGGTGGCAAAGCAGCGCAAGATTGTTGAGGACGCATTCAGGAATGGAAAAATAAAGATGATTTCATCCACGCCGACACTTTCTTTTGGACTTAATCTACCTGCATACCGCGTCCTGATCCGTGACACGAAGCGCTTTGACGCGAATTATGGCAATGCCTATATTCCTGTCATGGACGTGCATCAAATGTGCGGTCGCGCCGGCCGGCCTAAATACGACAGCGAAGGCCAGGCCATCCTTCTCGCAAAGAGCGAAAATGAAGCAGAAGACCTGAAAGACCGCTACCTCTTTGCAGAGCCTGAGCCTATTTATTCAAAGCTTGGCATGGAGCAAGTCCTGCGCATGCACGTCCTTGCGCTTATTGCATCAGAGATCGTGAAAAATAAATCAGAGCTGCGTACCTTTTTCGCCAAAACATTCTTCGCGCACCAGTACAGGGACATAGATGCTGTGATGGAAAAAGTGGAGAAAGTGCTGGAACTGCTGGAAAATTACAAATTCATAAAGATCGGTGAGCAGGAATTGTACCAGGGCTTCAAGACAGCATTTGATGTTACAGGCGATCCGCAGCTCAGGGCAACACGAGTGGGAAAAAGGATATCAGAGCTCTATATAGACCCGGCCTCTGCATTCACGCTTATTCAAAACCTCAAACACTTGACAGAACTAGAGGCACTGATGGTGATCAATGACTGCGCAGAAATGTACCCTCTGCTGAATGCACGAAAAAAGGATTATGAGGACCTGGAAGATGCATTAGCAAAATCAGGCCTGCAAGCGCCAGATGTCTGGAGCTATGATTACGAAGAGTTCATGGACCGGTTCAAGACAACACTCATTTTCATTGACTGGATAAATGAAAAAGGCGAAGATGTTCTCTTGGAAAAATTCGGCATCGCCCCAGGCGAGCTCTACAGCAAGACACTCTCTGCAGAATGGCTTCTCTATGCAGTTGCTGAGCTTGCTGTTCTGCTCAACAAGAAAGATGTTGCCAACCATTTCAGCAAGCTGCGCCTGCGTGTAAAGCATGGCGTACGCGAGGAACTGCTGCGTCTCATCAAGCTGAAGGGCATAGGACGTGCCCGTGCCCGCAAGCTCTATAACGCAGGAATAAGAAACTTTGCAGACGTCAAGAAATCCGTACCAAAAGTAGAAGAGCTCCTAGGCAAGAAAGTCGCACAGGGCCTTTTGTCCCAAGAAGATTTAGACGAAAAGATAAGGGCAGTGAAGAGGAGGCGATAGGGCCCGTAGCTGTGCTTGGCTGATGGTGTGGTTCGATGCAGGCTAATAGTGGGCTATGAGTGGTTGTGTTGTGTCTATCAGAAATTCATTATTAAGGAGATGTGATCTTTCCTGCTCTGTAGAGTATTGCTCCAAAGCCTGCCCGGAACAGACTGACGCAGGCTCAGGAGGAGCAACCAAAAACTTAATGTTGTCCTGTATCAAATAAATAAGCATGCTTAAGCCTATGTTCATATTTTTCGGGAGATTTGGCATCAGGTATTTTGCCGGCTGGCTGGCTCCTGTAAAGGAGGAGCTCCTGAAATCCAACCTGAATATACTGTTTGAGGTTTACGTCGGGAAGATGATCACAATCGCTGTACTTGCATTTCTTCTGACATTCAATTTCATAACTTTTGCATTTACAATATCCAACATAGAGTTTACACTCACCATTATCAGCGCTATTATTCTTGCAGGCGTCGTGTCTGCGTCCATACTGACAATATACCATTCATACCCGTTCCATTTACTGACATCAAAGAAAAACAGTATAGAGGCTAACCAGCCTTTTGCACTGAACCATATGGCGGCTATTGCTGCATCCGGGGTGCCGCCTTTTGTGGTATTCAAGCTGCTGTCTGCTGTGCCTGAGTACGGGGAGATTTCCAATGAGTCCAAGAGAATTGTCAGGAATGTGGACACATTTGGCATGGACATGATTACAGCTATCAGGAATGTCGCTGACAGGACACCGTCTGTGGAATTCAAGCAGTTCCTGTACGGTATCATCGCCACTATAGACACAGGAGGAGACCTGAAGACATACCTGCAGAACAGCGCCAAGGACGCGCTGTTCGGCTACAGGCTGCGAAGAGAGAAATATCTCCAGACGCTGTCTACATACGCGGACTTCTACACAGCAGTGCTGATAGCTGCGCCGCTGTTTTTCGTTTCTGTGCTGTCCATTATGTCCCTTATAGGAGGCCAGATATTCGGTCTCAACATACCAGATGCCATGAGGTTAGGTATTTTCGCCATGATACCTCTGCTGAACACTGTATTCATCGCATTTATACATTACACACAGCCATCACTGTGAAGCCTATGGCAGGTGATTAAAAAATGACAAAGAAGAAAAAATCCAGGCCATTAGGGCTGAAGAAAATCAGCCTCATATCATTTGCAGCAGGAAGCGCGCTGCTCTACGTTAACATATTATTATTTTCCAGCGAGACGCAGATATTTGCAATATTTAATCTCATAGCAGCTGTAATTGTATTAGGCATTCCACTAACAATCAAATTCAAGATCTACAGAAACATAAAAGAAATAGAAGCCCAGTTCCCGAAATATCTGAGAGACATCGCGCAGAATATAGGGGCAGGCATGACACTTCCGCAGGCGATAAAATCCACGCTTGTAAACAACTATGGGGTGCTCAACCCTTACATAAAAGAAGTAAGCGCGAAGATCTCATGGGGCGTGTCTTTTGAGAAGGCTATGCATGATTTCGCAGTGAAAACAAAGAGCACAACGATGAGAAGAAACATACAGACAATTATAGAGACGCACAGATCCGGAGGGCAGATAGATACGATCCTGGTATCAGTGGCGCAGTCGTTGCAGGAGCTGGAAAAGATCAAGAAAGAGCGATCTGCTTCGGTTTATGCGCAGATGATAAACGGCTATCTTATTTATATCGTGTTTCTCGGCGTCATGATAGGGCTTGCAACAGTCCTGATACCTGCATTCCGGCTGGAAGAGACGCTGCCTGATCTGCAGAAGGTGTTCGTGGACATGTTCCGCTCGCTGACTGTCATACAGGGGTTCTTTGCCGGAATCGCCATCGGCAAGATGGCTGAGGGCACTCTCATAGCAGGGCTCAAGCACAGCATGGTGCTGGTCATTTTCGGTTATTCTGCATTTTTGATATTTGTGTGAATGCGAGCTTCTCCTCTTTTAATTGCATCTGCATAAATCTTTGTGCCAGAGCAAAACCTTTATATTCTAGAGTTAAACATGTATAGTTAACATAGAAGTTAAATATATAAGTTAAGTGATATAGTTAATCATCGTTGTTAGTCACACAGGTTAATCGCAAAGCTATTTGCAGATATTCCTGCTATGAAACGAGGGTGTTGATTTGAGGTCTGCAGAAGAAGACATTCTGAAAATTCTCAGGAAATCGCCTATTTCACTTACTATTGAAGAGGTCGCCGCAAAAGCCAAGCTTACAAGACAGACGACGAGCAAGTATCTGTTTTATCTTGAAGGCAAGGGCGCTGTGAAGAGGAGGAATGTAGGCGCTGCAAAGCTCTACTATCTGGAGGGAAAAGGGCGATGAAAGAACTTATTATTTTTATTCTTCTGTTTGCGGCAACTGCCATGGCTTTTGAAATTAACAGCACTGATTACAGGTCCATAAGCACTGTTTTTGATTTTGGCGGGCAGTTTGTTAATAACTCTGCTTATGGAATCTCAACGAGCATAACAGATCTTAGAGGTCTGACAAATACTTCAAGCACATATGTTTGTTTTGGGCATCTCTGCGTGTCGCTGCAGCAGATTAGCGGACAGACAATCGTGTCATTTCTTTTAAATCTCAATATTTCAGGCCAGGCAAATGACACGGCTTATGTAGATACGCTTACTACACTAGGCTTGTATAAACCGATAGAACTGAACAAATACTTTACATGCATTGAAGATACTGCCATTACGAGCACACCGACATTTGGCATAGTTTCATCAGGAGAACAGATGAATTATATAGAATTGCGCAATTCAACTGTTAATTCGTATATTCTCCGTGTATCTGAGGTACAGGAAGGAAATAAATTTCTATTGCCTGTCACAACAGGGGGATGTTCAGGCATAGGAAACAAGCTGCCTTTATCACAATTAGTGCCATTTGTGACAATAAGCGGTGTGTCGGACGCTGTACAAATGGTACTGTCATTTCCGTTCACAGACATTGTGGGCGATTACCAGAAAACAGGAAAATTGTCCGTGATACTTGAAAAGAATGATACAAACCAGATAGTGGTGGATGTGATATAATGGTTGTGATACAATGAAAGGACTTGCAAGCGCTGCAATCGTTGTTGCCATAATTGTAGGCACAACTATAATGGTTATGAACACTATTACACCTGTTATTGAAGAAGGCAGGGATACACAGGCATTTACAGAAGCCAAGAATGCGCTTGCATCAATAGACCGCTCAATCCAGCAGCTGCTCGTAGAGGCTGTCGGAGCAAGGAGGCAGGTTGATATAAGCCTGAGAAAAGGCGTGCTTGTGGTGTCCGGAGACGAAGACAAAATAAAAATAGACCTTGAGGGCTTTACATTGCTGCAGCCGGGCGCGACTGTCCAGGAAGGCAATATAATTCTGCAATCCGGAGGCGGCATAGACGCTGTGGAAGAGGACATAAACAGCGACGGCAACACAGACCTTGTCCTAAGAAATCCTGCGCTCACATTTGCAATAAGAAAACTTGGCAACAGCACAAACCAGGTTACAGTCAACACGACAACTATGATAACGCAGATTTACAACAACAGGACCAATACAACAATTGTGCCAGGATCAGCTCTTTATGTCAACGACAACAATGGAACAACCATAGGAACAGGATATACTGCCCTAAGCGTCCAGGGCACAAATCTGGGTTCCGGGTCAATAATAGTCTTTGTTAACAGCACCAGCACAGGCATAACATATGAGGCGCTTTTCACCCTGACAGCTGGCACAGATTATATACAGCTTGAAATAAAGAAGGTCACAGGAGCCTGATTCACGCCGCAGACTCAAGGGGCATCAACATTATGATATCTATAGATCTTTTGGGTCTATACGCTCTATTTTAATTTTTAACTTTTTGATGTCATTCAAAAAATTTTTTGTTTTTTCCTTTCCGTATTCCCTGTTAACCACAAGATCAAGTTCTATCAGAACAGCTGCAGAAATAACAGGGTTTGATATCTTTTTCCAATTAACAAAAGGTTTGAGCCAATCATCTTTTTCAATTATAGCGAGAATTATATCAGTGTCTAAATACATTTCTTTTTCCCCGTTTGATACCTTCTAAAAATTCTTCATATGCATAATCTTCTGCCCTTTCATGCAGCCGATTCCCAAGCATAATAATTAATCTAGCCCCAAAACGCAAAGCTTCGGATTTAGATGAAAATAAACCCTTTTTAATACCATCGTATAAGTTATTCTTTCCTGATTGTCATAGCCATTTCCTGCGGGTCAAAGTCCAGCGTCACAACAGAGCCCGGCAAGAAAAAGTGCCTGATGCCTTTCGGGATTGTTATTGCGCTGCTGTCCCCTATTTTTATTATCCTTTTTTCGCACTTCAATTTCGGCACTATTTTGTCATGTAATTTCATGGCTATGTCCAGGTTGACGATCCTGCTTCTGCAGGCAGGGCACTCCTTTGCCTTGAATGTCTCGCCTAACATCTTTACAGAAATTGCCTTCAATGCCATGTTACACTTGTCGCACTTCATTTTTCCTTACCTCAAAATTCCCTTCCTGTTGCACTTATTTGCACAAATGTAATATATAAAGTTAATTATTAGGTTTATTACATACTTTTATTAAGTAGTTTTATATACTAAGATTAATGATTAAGTTTAACTGTTACATTAAAGTTGATTCTACCCAGATTCCACGGCTGCCAGCAGCCATCCATCGCATTCCACTACAATAACC
>JACQNX010000065.1 GCA_016202875.1 Candidatus Aenigmatarchaeota archaeon
ATTGGAGACTCTATAGGGCCGCTGGCTGCTGCTGATCTCATGGACTCAAGCAGGGAAATAGCAGAGGATGTCTTCATGGGGACAACTACTATTGACGGAAGGAAGTGCTTTGTCCTCAAGGCGAAAGGACCTGCACCTCATCTCGGACGCGTAGACGAGGCAATAGAAAAAATAATGAAAACAAACAAGATAGCACGTGTTATAACGATTGATGCTGGTATGAAGCTGGAAGGCGAAAAGACAGGAGCTGTGGCAGAGGGCATAGGATTTGCAATGGGCGGATGGGGAGAAAGGGAGCTTATTGAAAACTACCTACTGCCGAAGAAAAAGCCCATAGACAGCATAGTTGTAAAGGTGGGATTTGCAGAAGCAATCATTCCCATGAAAAAGGAAATATATGATTCCCTGCCTAAGGTGCATGAGTACGTCAAGAAGGCTGTATCACGCGCCAAGAAAGGTGAAAAAGTGATAATCATAGGCGTGGGCAATTCCTCTGGGATAGGCAACAGCAAAAAAGACCTTAAGGACATAAAGCAGCTCGTAGAAAAAATGGACAAGAAAATCAAGGCAGAAGAAGCAGAGTCAAAGAAGAGAAGATGGTTCTAAAGTGTGCGATGTTGCAGGACTGTAAAAATAATTTATTCCTGTCAATTACATACGTGATGGGATTTTGCCTATTTGGAGCCCAGAAAAGCCTTATAAAGCTTACTGTTTATTTATTACTCTAGATAAGTAGCAGCATTTCTGGAAAATTGCCACTAATGGGGTGTACACATGCCAATTGCAAGCGCAAAAACAATGGACGCACTGAGAACTATAGGTCTCAACAAGTATGAAAGGAATTTATGGGTAGCTTTGCTTTCCCGCGGTGCTTCCACAGCTGGTGAGCTGTCTGATATTTCTAATGTGCCAAGGTCAAGATGCTATGATGTGCTGGAGTCGCTTGCTGAAAGGGGCTTTGTTGTGATACAGCCTGGCAAGCCTATGAAGTATGTTGCCATTAATCCGAGAGATTCTCTGGAGAGGGTGAAGAAAAAAATACAGGAACATGCAGTTGAGCGCGTCAACAAAATTGACAGGCTCACCAAAAGCGATTCTCTAAAAGAACTGGAAAAGCTGCACAAAGAAAATATCAAGACTGTCAAACCTGAAGAACTCACCGGCGCTCTGAAAGGAAGGTACGCCATGTTCCAACAGATGGAAAGCATGGTGAAGAAAGCAAAGAAATCTGTAAAGCTTATAACAACAGAAACAGGTTTGATGGAGCTTGCAGAACATCATGCTTCTATTCTAAAAAAAGCTGCAGATTCTGGCGTCAAGATCCAGATCGCAGCGCCTGTGACAAAGAATGCGCAGGAAACGGCAAAAGAAATTGCCAAGTACGCGCAGTTAAGGGATATTGCTGAGGTTGAATTTGTAGAAAAGATGCTAGGAAGACTCTGTGTTGTAGACGGCGAGGAATTTATACTCGGCCTCACAGACGATGCAAAGACCCATCCAACACAGGATGTGCATCTCTGGACACAAAGCCCACATGCCAGCGCAAACGTGTTTGAGCCATTCTTTGAGATTGTCTGGAAGAATTCAAAGCCTGTTAAATAATTCTACTCTGATTATATTTTATGCAGAAGCCCAATTTCTTTCTCGTCCACTCCACTGAAGGAAATCCTGATGAGGCATGGTACCCATGGCTGAAAAAGGAGCTGCATGTCCTGGGCTATAGAACTATATCTCCACAATTTCCAACTCCCAGTGGGCAGACACTTGATAACTGGCTCAAAGTTTTTGACACGTACAAATGGTTTGTGCATGAAAACACAATATTCATAGGAAGAAGTGTTGGTGTTCCTTTCATTCTTCATGTTCTAGAAAAACAACAAGCAAAAGCGTCATTTCTTGTTGCGGGCTTTTGCTCTGATATCGGTGAAGAGTACCGCCACCTTCTTCATACTTTTACTGAAAGCGGTTTTGACTTGGCGTCAATCAAAAAACATTGCGAATACTTTTTTGTTTACTATTCTGACAATGATCCATACATAGAGCAAGCTAAACTAGAAGAAGTTGCAGAAAAACTATGTGTGAAAGGAATTCTCGTGAAAGGTGCTGGTCATTTCAATACGAAATCAGGCTATACAACATTCCCCATAATTTTAGAAGATATAAGAAAGATGCTCTGAGCTATCTCCTCTTCCTTTTTCTTGCTTGAACTTCTTCGTGTTCAAATTTCTTCAGCGGCCCCAAAATAACGATGACGATCACTGTTGTCGCGACCGCTGCTGCGAAAAATCCTATGCCGACTGCGATGCCTATTGCGGCCAGCACCCAGAGCTCGGCCGCTGTCGTGAGCCCATGGACCTTATTCTCTGACCTAAATATCGTCCCTGCTCCCAGGAACCCAATACCGCCCACTATTCCTGCTGCTATCAATGGTGTGGGGATGGGAAAATTTGCTGATACGATGGTGAACAATGCAGAGCCCATGCTCACTAGGGCGTGCGTGCGCAGCCCGCCAGGTCTTTTGTGCAGGTATCTCTCGAAGCCGACAACGCCTCCCAAGAATGCAGCGATAACCAATTTGATAATAAGATCCACTTCAAAACCTGTAAGCATACTTTAATTTGTTTTGCCCCATTAATAAACATTATGTTTGCCATCCAGAAAGATAAAAGATCAGAAGAAATGTTTTCTGAAATAATAGAAAGAATAGACACAGGCCTAATAAAAAATAAGGATCAGCTAGAAGTTGAAAAACTTATGCTTGCAAAAAGATACGGTATCTACTCTGTTGTAAAGAATGCCCACATCATAGAATATGCAAAGCAGAATGGCAGGCAGCACTTGATAAAATTCCTGAAAACCAAGCCAATACGAACAGCAAGCGGGGTTGCAAACATCGCAGTGATGTGGAAAGGCGCAGAGATGGGAAACAATAAATTCTTTTCCTGCCCCGCAAACTGTGTTTATTGCCCGCAAGGAGAAAATTCGCCCAAGGCCTATACAGGCGTTGAGCCGACAACGATGAGGGCAAAGAGACTGAACTATGACCCTTTTATGCAGGTCAAAAACAGGATAAGGCAGTTCCATATCATCGGCCACAAGACGGACAAGTGCGAGCTGATAATCATGGGGGGAACATTCACTGCAATGCCCTTCTCATTCCAGGAAGATTTTGTCAAAAGATGCTTTGATGCATTCAATGGTTTTGAATCAGCATGTTTGACCGATGCCCAGAAAAACAATGAGACAGCTGATAACAGATGTATTGGCCTGACAATAGAAACGCGCGCTGATTATTGCACGCAGGCGCATATAGAAAAAATGCTTGACTTCGGCTGCACGCGCGTTGAGATCGGCGTGCAGACAACAAGCGATGAACTGCTTGAGAAAATAGAGCGCGGTCATGATGCGCAGGCGAACATAGAGGCGATAAAAAGACTAAAGTATGCAGGATTGAAGTTCACCGCGCACTGGATGCCTGGGTTTACTGGACTTGTTGGTGAAGTAGATATTGAAGAGGAGTTGAGACTGTTCAAGAAACTTTTTACTCCTGACTATCAGCCTGATGAACTGAAAATATATCCGACACTTGTTATTCCCGGAACTAAGCTATACGAGATGTGGAAAGAAGGCAAATATCATTCATTAGAAAAAGGCAATATGATTGAACTGCTTGTTAAGATGAAAGAAATTGTGCGTCCTTATGTCCGAATCAAGAGAATAATGCGCGATATTTCAGAACATGAGGCAGAAGCAGGCGCAAGGACCACAAATCTCAGGCAGCTCGTAAAAGAAATCATGCAGAAGGACGGCAAGAGATGCAGATGCATACGGTGCAGGGAAATAGGATTTGATGATGTTAGTGCTGAAGGCATCGAGATGCAAATTACAGAATATGATGCATCGGAAGGTAAAGAACTTTTCATCTCTTTTGAAAATAAAAAAACGGATAAGATAATTGGCTTTCTAAGGCTTAGGCTAGATAATTCGGAAATCGCGAAAGTAAGAGAGCTGCATGTTTACGGGGAGATGACGCCTATCGGCGAGAAAATTGCATACCAACATGCTGGTTTCGGAAAGCGGTTGATGAAAAAAGCAGAAGAGATTGCTGCTGAACGTGGGAAGAAATTTATTGCTGTGACATCTGGCATCGGCGTTAGAAATTATTATAGAAAGCTGCATTATGTACTTGAAGGCAATTACATGACGAAAAAATTATGATGTCTGTGCTAAAGGAGCTTCGTACAGTTTCCTGAATCTTGCTTCTCCTTTCTTAAAGCCAAAACCTAATGCCCACATATAATTTATATTTGTGCCAGGTCCTGCTTTTGTAATTCCTAATCTCTCTGGAATATTTTCTGCGCGGCTTCTATAATCTTCCAAAAGCGCGTATTGATCATTCTCTTGTAAAAGTAGCGGTACTCCTCTACAATTTTTATAATGGCTTGCATGCAATATTCTTATCAAAGCCTCGCAGCTATAAGATACATCGAATGGACTCAGACTTTCTGCCATCTCGTTTCCATATTCCGCAGCAATTCTTTGTAAATCTGCTTCTTTTGTTGTACCTAATTTAAACCCAGACCACATTTTTTCCCATTCTTTAAGATTCACAAACGCTCCACACTTCTCTTCGTCCACACCAAGTACTAAACCAAGGTTAAAAATTAGTGCTTCTCCTACTAACTGATATCCTCTAAGACAAGAGAGAAAATTATAATGAGCACTTCTATGTAGATTATTTCTGTTAAACATTTTCTTACTGTCTAATACTGTGCGATATTCTTCATCTATTTGTTTTGCTAATTCTAAACCCTCTGTGCATAAAACACACGATGTTAGAGCCATTTTAGTATATTTTTGGGGTACAGGAACCCCAAACTCTGTTAATTTTTCTTGAAATAAATCTTGAAGTTCTGGTTCTTCTTCCCAAATATACGTCAGCCACTGTCCAGCAGATTCTAAAATTTTTTCAGTGAGCTCTCTTTGATCAGGAATTCCTTTATCCGGAGTTATCATACTTGCACTATTTCTGAAATATATTTAAAGAGTGTCTTTTTCATTGGTATCGTGTTAGTGAATTACGAATGCCTTACAAATAGCTTCAAATACCTTTATCTTCTTAATTATTGCTGGAATGATGACGTGTTCTGACCTACATGTACAGGACGCCTTCGGCGTCATATTGCGTATAAAATCCGTTGCTGCGTGATGCCTATGACATTGGAAGAAGAGATGCGGCATGAAATAACAAGGCTGGAAACAGAACTAGCACAGATAGACGCGGAACTACAGAAGCTGCAGACAAAGGTCGTGAACCTCATCAATATCAAGAAGAAAAAAGAGCATAATCTAAACGTTCTCAAGGCAAATTTCAGTGAAACGCGGGAAGAAAGCGCAATACAAACGAATCTGGAAATATTGCTGAAATTGTGATTAAGTTCTCAATCTTTATATAAAACTGCAACGCAAACAACAGGCTACGGAGAAATGCATCTCATAAACTAGAAAATGAAATCATTTTTTCTTAAGCGAAATCTTGGATATATGCTTTCTTCCCGCTTCTGCGAGCCGCTGATAATGATGCCTGTACCTGTGCCTGTAGCGATAGAGCAGGTAGAGAACAGCTGCGATGACGATGACGGCCACAAGATTTTCTATGAGATTGAGCTTGCCCGCAAATGCAACGAATTCTCCGCCGACGTACCAGCCCAAGAATCCAAGAACAAATGTCCTTGGCAGCGAGCCTATGAAAGTTGCAACAGCGTATTTCTTCCACGAAAGGCGAAGGACTCCGGAGGCGAGCGAGACAATCGCAATAGGGAAAAAAGGAATTGCACGGAGGACAGCTATACTAATCCAAACTTTGTTGCCTTTTTCCAATTTCTTTTCTGCTTTCTTTATGTCTTCCCAAGAAACACCAAGAAATCTTCTCAGCCTAATAACGAGGGTCTTGCCACCGTAATAACCTATGCCGTAAGCGAAGAATGAGCCAATTGCAGAAGCAATAGAAGCAGGCACAGCTATGAGCCAGAACGATTGCCACAACGCTTCATTGACAGAGATCCCTGCAGGAATTATGATGTAGCCTGCGCCCATGATAACAAGTGGCGAAGGGAGCGGGATGAAAACCTCTTCCATGAGCACGACAAAGAACACGCTCCAGACGCCATAGGCCTTCACAAGACCGAATACCCATGCTATGAGGCCCGCAAAGAATTCTGAAAGGACCATAATTTACATTTGATTGCAGGAATTAAATAGCCCATTGTTAACCTATTAATACATTTATGTAAAAAATTCAGCATGACATATGAAGCAGTAACAGATAATTTTTTTCAGACTTTGATGGCAGAGTGGGGGCTCGATGCAGTTGGCGTCTCTGAAGTTTACAAAGCTCTCCGACAAGCGCCATTTATCAACCCGGAAAGCGTAAGATTTACAACTACAGTCGAGCCTCCCATTGCTTTGATGGCAGAATACACAGGCCACGAAAAGATTGGCAATGCCGGAACAGATCATCCAAGACGGAAAAACCCTGCCATCGTAAAAACTGCCGAAAATATATTTGCCCATTTATCCGAAAGATCTGGTATAGGATTTAGAAACGTTTCTCCTGACACGGAAAAAAATTATTGTTTTGGCTATGCATCAGTCCACACAGACAAGAAAAGGAATGTTGGACTGCTTGTCATAATTAATCAAAATATGTATCTCTAATATCCTCATGACAAACATGCCTGAAATTCTGACTATGTCACGCCATGAAACCGCAATTTGCACAGGACAACATATATAAGCATCACGTGATAAAAGAAAAAATATGAAATATGTTCATGCCGTGTATGGAGGATTTTTTTCTTTCATAGCATTTTCGCTAATAGCGGCCTTAGCGCCGTTTGCCTATTCTTCCGGAGCATTCGAAGTGATTCTCACAGCCAGCACCTTTCTATTTGCCATCCTTGCTGGGTTTTATTTATCGCGACTGAACTCAAGATACGACAATACCAGAGAAATAGTTGCCGAAGAAGATGCCCTATGGCTGTCATTATACCGTGCATCAATATTTTTTGGCAACAGGTTTAGAAATACTTTACGGGAACTCATAGACAAATACTATATAATTGCATACGACCATGACGTAGGCAATTATTATAAACATAATGCCAAATACCACAATCAGATATATGATGAACTGAACAAGACTAAAATGCCGAAAGGTGGCAAAGCGTCTTTGGCCATGCCTTATTTCCTTGAGATTCTCAGCAACATTGAAACAAGCAGAAATAAATCATCTGTCATTGCAGCAGAAAGGCTATCAAAAGGCCAGTGGGCGTCCATCGTTTTGCTGGGTTCAGTAATACTTTTCAGCCTTTTCTTATTAAGAACGCCTGATTTCTATTCCCAGACAGCAACTGTTCTGCTGTCGACAACCCTAATCCTAGTATTGCTTATTTTAAGAGACTTACAGAACTACAGGCTTGGAGGAAGCGCGCTTTTGGACGAATCAGGAGAAGAGGTCTTCGAGTACATAGGAAAATTGAAGTATTACAATAAAAAATGGCTGGACGAAGGGACGGTAAAAATACAGAAAAACGTCAAAAAATACAGGCTTGGCCTGCACAAGCCCGGAGAGAAGCCAAATATAAAAATCGTGAATAATGACTAACCAGCACTATTTTTTCTCTTCGATCTCTTCCCTGAGCTGTGCTAAGAAATCTTCCATCTTCACGCCGAACTCGGGCTTGTTCGTGCCGCGCTTGCGCACAGCAAGGGTGTTGTTCGCTTCTTCTTTATCGCCTATCGCTATTACATAGGGAAGTTTTTGCAATTCTGCCTCCCTAACCCTGTAGTCTATTGTTGTCGAACGCAGGTCTGCATCGGCGCGGATGCCAGAATCAAGAAGGTGGCTCAATATCTTTTCGGCTTTTGCTGTATTTCTTTCTGTCAGCGGAAGCACGCGCACCTGCACAGGCGCGAGCCAGAGGGGAAAAGCGCCGCTGTAATGCTCAACAAGTATGCCGAGGAAGCGCTCAATGGCACCATAGATAACGTGGTGTATGATAACAGGCGTGTGCGGCTTGTTGTCCTCGCCTATGTAACCCACATCAAAGCGCATGGGCATCTGGAAGTCTACTTGCACAGTGGCGCACTGCCACGTGCGGCCAAGCGAATCCGTGAGGTGGAAGTCTATCTTTGGCCCGTAAAAAGCGCCATCGCCTGGATTGATTTTGTAGTTCATGCTTTTCTTTTTCAGGGCATTTTCCAGCGCTTGCTCTGCTTTATCCCAGACATCTTTTGAGCCCATGTAATTTTCAGGCCGTGTGGAAAGCTCTACGTGATACGAAAAGCCAAATGTCTTGTAAAAATAATCAACCAAATCAACAGCACGCAAAATTTCTTCTTCTAGCTGGTCTTCTGTGACAAAAATGTGCGCATCGTCCTGCGTGAAATATCTCAATCTGAAAAGTCCCGACAACACCCCGCTCAGCTCGTTGCGATGGACTTGGCCAAGCTCGACTAGGCGCGTCGGAAGGTCGCGGTAGCTGCGGGTGGAATTCTTGAAAACTAGTATCGCTCCAGGGCAGTTCATAGGCTTTACGGCAAAATCCGCGTCATCTATTTTAGTGAAAAACATGTTGTCCTTGTAATGATCCCAGTGGCCGCTGATCTCCCAGAGAACTTTGTTCATGATCTGCGGCGTGAAAATCTCTTTGTAGCCGCGCTTAACATGCTCCTTGCGCCAGAAATCCATAAGCTGGTTTCTTACAATCATGCCTTTGGGATGGAAGAATGCCATGCCAGGAGCATATTCCTGGAAGCTGTAGAGATCCAGCTGGGCACCGAGAACGCGATGGTCGTTGGCAGGAAGTTCCTTAATTTCTTCCTTTGGTTGTGGCTTCTGCGCGATTTTCACAACCTTTTCCTCTTTTTTCTGGCCAGGCTTGATTTCTCTTGACAACTCTGCAAGAGGATGACCCTTACATTTCAGTGAAAAGCTCTTGTACCAGCCGAAAGGAGCACGACAGACTTCAAAATTATCCTCTTTCAACTTTTCCTCTATGCCTTTCAATATTTTCAGTGCCGTGTGAGGCCTTGCTGGTTTGGAAGACAGATGGACAAATGGGTACACAACTATCCTGCTGGCATTGACCTGCTTTGCCACGTCCTTTATCTCATGGACTGCAGGCACAATAACGCGCTCATCGTCCCCTTCCTCAGCAGATGAGAACGCGACAAGGCATTCGTCAATACGAACTTTCTCTTTGTCCACAGGCTCTGCGTCAGCAATGGCCTTTTTCTTGGGTTCGTATTCTATATAGTCACAATGTGTTAATAGGATTTTCATGTCTATACCTCTTTTTCCTTTTGCATATCTAACTTTAAAAATGTCTTCGGGTGAGAGTACTGAAAAGAGCAGTCATGCGGCATACCGTATTCTGCATTAGAAACGCCAAACTTTTTAACAGGTTCTACAGAATATGCGCTTCTTAATTCACTGACCTCTCTGCGACCTAATCTCCAATCTATTTCTGTCATCTGATCTCCTCCTTTTCTCTGATTTTCTGAATAAACCTGTGAACAGAACTTTTTGACACATCAAGCTCGGACGCGATCGTCCTGATAGAAAGTCCCTGGAGAAAGAGCTCTTTAACTAGATGTTCACTTCCTTCAAGCACGTATTTGCGGCCTCTTTTCTTGCTGTGTTTCTAATTCCCCTGGCATGACACCACAATTTCTATTCAAAATCAATGCTTATAAACTCACTGTCCCGAATTTCATGTTATTTTAAATCCTTGAAGACAAATTGTTAAAAGTTTAAGACAGCCCCGTGGTGTAGTGGCAAGCATAGCAGGCTTTGGTTTTTCACCAAAGCTTTGAGTTCATGAAATTGCATGAACTGTGAAAAAGAGATACCTGCCGACAGCAGTTCGAATCTGCTCGGGGCTATTTTTATGCCACAGCTAATGTCAATTCTGGAATAGAAATACACATTGCACGCTTTTTGGAATTCTCAGAAGGAAATCTGAAGGTGTATTGTCGCAAAGATTCATCAAATCTGCCCGTCTTAATATATCTTGCCAAAACTTCTGGATCATCTTGCATTGAAGATTTAACCATCCTGGCTATTACTTTTCCTTTATTCGCCCTGTAGTCGAAGAATATCTGCCGCGCTTCATCTTCACATGCCATTAGGCTTGCCTTCACACCAGGATAAAATCTTGCCATTAACGCCATTTTATCATGTTTCTTTGCAGTAGGCTGTCCTCTCGTAATTTCCAAGAAACTGTTATAATCAGGGAAATAAAGATCTGGTATGAAAGCTAGGGTATCGCCTCTTTCTGTAGGTGTGAAATTAAATTTTCTCTCTTCATAGCGCCAATCTATTCCACGAGTATTAAGATATTCAATTGTTTCTATTTCTTGCGGGCTTGAAGGGACTCTATTCAATAAATGTGCATGAGGTGAGGGTGAACCTCTTATAAGTGCCAAATAAGTTGATAATTCGGGATTTTCCGTAGCTGCAGGAATCTCAAATTGTACAGAAATAGGCATCTGGAATTCCGAATTTGGTGCTTGCTCAACCGCAGACGGCATAATATATTTATGCATTGGGGATAATAAAGGTAATTACAGCAGGAGAACGGCACAGAAAAATCGATAGTTTTATATTCTACGGGAAGTAACTAGTAATTTGGCTTATGCGTTTATGTTTTCTTCTGTGCCTTTGATTATCTCGTCCCTTCTCTTCAGGCGCTTCTTTTCTAATTCTTCAACATGATTTTTAATTATGTCAAGCAGATTGTCGCCTGAATTGGCATAATAAACGTACTTCAGGTGTTTGCCTTCAATGAGCTTTCTTTTGACAAAGTTCCTTCCTGCCATGTTGTCCAGATAGGTCCGCAGGCTTCTTTCTGACATTTTTGTGCTCTTCTGAAGCTGTTTGATAGTCATAGGCTTTTTTGACAGCAGATTGTAAACAAGCAGTTCGTTGCTCTTGAGCTGGAAGAGTTTCAGCATATTGAAAATTCCCAGATTAAGGCTGGCATTTGATCTCTTCATGAATACTATTATGAAAACGAGATTCTTAAACCTGTGCACCAAAACCTATTTATATATGCTATGCAAATAATTTGCATATATGTGAAATCGGAGAGGGGGTTCTTATGAGAATATTTGAAAAGTTCCGAAGGAAAGCTATGGCGCCGGCAGAAGATACTATTTCATATAGAGGCGTGGAGTATTCTTATAATCCAAGCACAAAGACATTTTACGTCAAAAGACAAGGTATAGGAGTCGAAAAACCTGATCCTGTTTCTGCTGAGAGTGTTCCTGAGCGTATACGGATATACTTTCAATATAAGCCGCCTAATTCAGCACGACGCGATCCTGAATTTAACTTCTCAAAATATGCTTGACAATTTAGCTAATTCTAATGTTTTTTAGCACACCAGCCAATTAATAAAGATGATAACTGTCCTCCGCATGGGCCACAGGCAAAAAAGAGACGAACGTCTCAGCACGCATGTTGGCCTGGCTGCAAGGGCACTGGGTGCTGATGAAATTATCTATTCTGGTGAAGAAGACAGGGGACTAATAGAGAGTGTCAATGCTGTTGCGCAGAGATGGGGCGGCAAGTTTTCTGCCAGATATGATGGCAATTGGAAAGGCATAATAAAAAAATACAAAAAGAAAAAATTCTGCATTGTTCACCTGACTATGTATGGCATATCATTAAAAAAGAAAATAGGAAAAATCAAGAAAAACAAGAAAATTCTTGTCATCGTCGGAAGCGAGAAGGTGCCGCCTGAAGTCTACCAACTTGCTGATTTTAACCTTGCAGTCACAAACCAGCCGCACAGCGAGGTCGCTGCGCTGGCGATATTCCTGCATGAATATTTCAAGGGAAAGGAACTTGACAAAAAATTCCCGAAGGCAAAAATCAGGATCGTGCCGCAGGGGAGAGGGAAGAAGGTTTTGGAGAAATAGAAGAAATTATGATGAGGGAAACATACCTGAAATAATTCAAATGGCTAGTCAACCGGCACATAATCATTCGGCCTGCCGTCTCGTGTAAGAAGAGCAACGCGGCTATCGCCTTTGTTCTCAACAATTCTGTAGGAAGAGTGTTTCTCAATCTCAGCTGCGAAGTCCATGATTTCCTGATGGCTGAGCATTGAGTCATATGGAAGACGATACTGCGCGCCGCCCACGGCCATGAATGATTTCACTTCCAAGAATGAGGGCGAGGCTTTTTCAATAATTTCTGCATATTTCTCAGGATTCTTGAAATTGAGATCTCTGACCAATGTCAGTCTGACAACAGAACGATTAAATTGTGACAGCAAAGATAAAGAAATCATCAAGCGCTCCCAGGCGTCTTCAAAGATGTTCAATGCTGTTGATTTCAGGGTTTCTTTATCCGGTGCAGCGAGGGTAATATAGAGCTGGGTGGGGTGTTGGTCATTGTCTAATAGACCTTGGATGCGCTCGGGCAATGTGCCGTTTGTAACTAGAAACGATGTCATCTTTCTTTCTCTTATGTCCTCTATCAAACCGCCGATATAAGGATACAATGTAGGTTCTCCTGACAAAGAGATTGCAACATGCTTGGGCCGCATGGCATTATAAAACTTCTTCGCTTTTGTATTTGGATTGCCTGCAAATCCCTGCAGGATTTTCTTCTGCTCCTCTATACAATCGTCCATGATTTCTTTGGGTGAGTCCCATTTCTGGTTTTTCTGCGGGAGAGCATAGCGTGTTGGTCGCCAGCAGAAGAGGCAGTTCTCTGTGCAGACAAAGACCGTAGGCGTCATCTGTATGCATTGGTTGCTTGCTATGCCGTAGAACTTCTGTTTATAGCAATAGCCGTCTTCACGGAGCGAGGATTTGCACCATTCGCATATCTTTATTGCTGAATGCTTGTTCGGTCCTACGAAGCGGTATCCGGCTTTCTCAAATGCAAGCGTCTTGTTTTCCACAAACTTCTCGCTTATGCGCGGGAGATGCTCTTGCTGGAGTACGGGAAGCATGTCTATAAAATGGGAAGAAAGGCTAAAAAGGCTTTAATTGCTGTTCTTAAGTTCTTTTTTATTAGGAGTGGGGAAATGTGACAAACGGATCCATTCTAACCGCTTATTAAATTATCTTCAGTTATTTTAAGGATGTCATTCAAGTCGAAGATGGCTAAACTTACTGATATAAGGGAGAATAAAATCCCGGGTAGTTATCAGATGATAGGGGATATAATGCTGCTGAAGCTGGGAAAAATACATGATGCCCAAAAAATAAAATTAGCCGATACCGTGCTTAAGGAATTTCCCTATGTCAAAACTGTCTGCGAGATTAAAGGTGTAGGCGGAGAATTCAGGGAGCCTGTCGCCAAAAAACTTGCGGGGAATGGAACAGAGACAATACATAAAGAGAATGGCATACTCTACAGGATAGATGTCAGCCATCTAATGTTCTCAAAGGGAAACCTGAATGAAAGAAAGCGGTTGATTGAGGAGATTCGACAAGGAGAGACTATTGTGGACATGTTTGCAGGGATCGGATATTTCTCGCTGGGGGTCGCAAAATTCAGCAATGCAAAAAACGTTATTGCAATAGAAAAAAACACAAAAGCATACAACGCACTGATTGAAAACATTCAACTAAACAAGCTGCATAATATCAGCGCCATACTAGGCGACTGCAGGATTGCCGCAAAAAGCATGCCCAACAGTGCGGACAGGGTAATTATGGGCTACTTTCCGCAGACAGAGAACTTCCTGCCAGCTGCTATTTTCATGCTGAAGCCAAAGGGTACAATAAATTTTCATAACACATATAACAAAAGAGAGCTCTGGAAAAAGCCGATTCAGGATGTAGAAGAAATTTGCAAAAGAATGGAATGCTCTTTCAAGATTGCAAATAAGAAAAAAGTGAAAAGCTATGCGCCCAATGTCTGGCACGTTGTGATGGATCTGGAGATTGTGAAGAAGTGAAGATGAAAATTTAAAGATTGGTAGATTATTGTTTAGCGGTATAAATGCGCAGAAGAACATACGAGATCATAGCTCTTAATCTGTGGGCTAAAAATTTTGTGCACGATGCCAAGCGAGAAGAAAGCGATGAGTATGTCATGGCGGGATCGGCGGACATATCGCTTTTCAAATATAAAAAACCTGACGGCACAGAATTCCTTGAATGCGAGCAAACAAGCTTCTCTAGGCACGGCGAAACTATATTTCTTGCGCTGAAAACGCCACAAGGAAGAACAGTACCAGAGTCCTTGTGGAGCGACCAAGAAGTAGAATCTTACAGAAACATGCAAAAAACCGACTAGACCTTTACTCTTTTTATTTCTTCCAACAACTCTATTATCCATGGAAAACCACGCCAAAAGCCTCTATAACTACACGGCCAAATTCTACGACAGAAGACATAACAATGATGCTACACGCCATCTACGCAAACGGGAGCTGGAGCTGCTGCGAAAATATGCACATGGATTTATCCTTGACGTGGGCTGCGGGACAGGGGTATACGCTGGTTTATTTGAAAATTATACCGGTATGGACATTTCGAAGAGGATGATAAATGAGGCGATGAAAAAATCAAAAAAGCTGTATGCAGCAGCTGATGCTGAAAAAATTCCATTCAAAGATGGATCTTTCGACTCTGTTATCTGCATGTTCACAGTCCTGAATTTATGCGATTACAGGAAAGCTGTAAAGGAAATGCACAGAGCTCTGAAAAAGAACGGCAGGCTTATTGTCTCTGTTGCGAGCGTCTGGGACAGGAAAAACTACAGTTTTTGGACAAGATTAAACGGGAGATTTGATTCGGATGTCAAAAACGTGAGGATAGAAAAAGACAGGCTAAGGTTCAGGCTTTTCACCAAAGATGAATTGATCAAAATATTCCAATATGCAGGATTTGAACTTCTGGAATTCCATGGCGTCTACAAATGGCAGGAGCCATACTGGAACAGATATGTGAAGTTTGGAATGACGGCTAAAATAAAACTAGTTCTGGAAAGACTTCTGCCTTCAAAAACAGGGAGAATCTACATTGCTGTTTTCAGAAAGGTTTAGCATTATGAAATCATAGAGGCATGAAAATGTAGAAAACAGAAAATGTGATTAGAGCAGAAACAACTGCGCCTGCCATCACCTGCAAGGCATTATGCACCTTCAGTTTAATTCTGGACCACATGACAACAAGAGTCAGTATATGCAATATCAAATATTGCCAGCCGAAGACGTAGGCGATGGCTGTAATCGGGCCTGCGATGGTGGCATGCACGCTTATTTTCCACACCAGGTTTATCAGCATGACGATGAAATCTATTATCGCATAGGAGAGTGCAAGATAGAGCATGATTTGCGAACCTAGGACAAAAAATAATGCTGCAGCTATCAAATAGCTGCCTCCGGCGATGAGGAAAAACAAAGTTCTCTGCTCCTTCTTTGTCACGTTAAAATCTATCAGTCCTTTCGTGACTGAATAGGCTGTTGGTATGAAAGGTATCACGCTGATGAAAATAAACGCTATAAGAAAAATGTGCAGCAAGGATGAAGCACCAGCTGCAAGAGGCGAAAACAGCACAAATACGAAAGTGACAAAGAAATCAAGTACAGGCGGAAAAGATGCGATTCCTATTGCATTGTAGAGTCTCAATCAAATCACCTTAATATCAAGGCGCATTTTCCAGATTCCCGGGCCATAAGGGAGGACATTTGTCTTTCTCACAAAGCTTATCTTTTTTCCTGCTTTCTTGGCGATGTTTCTTATCTGTGCTTTTTTATTTTTTACTTCATCTTCTGCGGCGAACAAATAAATATGGATGAAAGCTCCGGATTTCGCGCAGTCTAGCGCTGCAGCGAGATAATCCAACGCTTTTTCTGGCAGTGGCATAAGTATCCTGTCGCATAAATTACTATACTCCGCTGCTTTTTTGCTTACGTCTCCCTCAACTATTTCAATATTCAGGCATTTGTTCATTTGTATATTTTTTTTAAAATAATCAACAGCATCTGGATTTATTTCTATGCCGATTATTTTCTCAGCATCTGCTTTTTTTGAAATAATTATTGGAAAAGTCCCTACTCCTGCGAAGAATATCATGACAGTTTCATTATTTTTGACCGATGATGCTATGCGCAGCCGTTCTGTGCCCTCACGCTGGGAGAAGTAGACTTTTTTTGGATCAAGCAGAAAATGACAACCGCTTTCGATATGCACGACTTCTGTGTTTTGATCTCCTGCCAGAATTTTGTAGTCTCTTATCCTGTATACGCCCTTTCTCGGCGTGCCTTTTTCCAGGACTGTTTTTACATTCTTGTGCTGCTTCATTACAGCTGCAGCTATTCTTTTCCTGTAGCGGGACATCTCCTTTTGGATTTCCACGATAGCGACTGCCTTTTCCCTGTTTCCTATTATGTCAAAGGAACTCGGCCCTTTTATGGACATGATAGTGCTTTGGTGTATAGTTTTAAATGCGTAATTGCGAAAAACAGTGGCATGGTTTCTGTCATAGGCATTGTAGGGCCGATAGGGTCTGGAAAAGACACTGCGGCTGATTATATTGCAGAAAAATACGGCTACACTATTTTTTCTTTTCGTGATGCTGTTAGAGAGGTCGCAGAAAAAGAAGGGCTGGAACCAGACAGGGAAAACATGCAGAAGGTCAGCAGGGAATACAGGGACAAGTACGGGGAGCAGGTTTTTGCACAGATAATTCTGGAAAAGATAAGAGCGTCCAAGTGCGAGAAGGCGCTTGTCAAGGAGCTCAGGACAAGCGGAGATGTAAAGACTATATGGAATAGTTTTAAAACCGAGATGAAAATCATCAAGGTTGTAATGCCTGCACGCCTGCGCTTTGAAAGAATGAAATCCAGAGGCCGGCCAGGCGACCCGATAACATTAGAGGAATTCAACCAGCAGGAGAAGAGAGAAGAAGAGCTCGGCTATACAAAGGCATTCAACTTCACAGATTTTATTATATTCAACACAGGCACAAAGGAAGAGCTTTACGAGCAGGTGGACAAAGCAATGAAATCGCTGAAAGAGGACAAGACGCTAGTAAGGAAACGGTTTTTCTGATATGGCTTGTAGCTGTTTTCTGCAACTGGTTCTGTGAAGGTTATTTGTAAGATGACTGTGGTTGGATCGTATAATACAAAATTCTGTTATTGAATTTCAATTTCTATTTTCTTCATATTTTCAGGCGATAATTCTACTGTTTCACCCTTTTCAAGCCCATATAATTCAGCTATTACCTTTGGAAGTGTTATTACCAAACTCTGCCCTACTGTGCGTATCTTTACCCTGACACGGCTTTTTTTCAGAGCTTCCAATTTGCTTATTTTAAGCGAGTCTTCTGGATGTATGTACTCTTTTTTGCACTTTTTGCAAATCCAGCCCCTTACATCATAATCCCTGTATCTTACAGTGCTTCGGCTAGCCATAGCACCACATTCGCATGGAATTTCTTCCCATTTATTAATGTCCACCTGTTTTGCCGACATGAATAATCCTCCAAAAAATACCTTCTTTCCATTCCACCAAAGCTACAACAACTCTAATCTCCTTATTTCTCCTGTAAAGGCATCTTTCAATTATATTTTTTGCCCTTTTGCTCCTTGAGTACTCATATCCTTCTTCAAGTACCTCTTTTACTTTCCATAGATCTATACCAACCTCATCCATTTCTCTCTGGGCATCTTTTGTTGGGATGAGCGGCTTTCCTTCGAACAATGGATATTCATACATATGGTTCCAAGTTTATATATCTTTAATCAAATATTTAAAGATATCTTAGAATATCTCAACCTTGCGACCTTATCATATGAGGGCTCAGCTGTGCTTGGCTGGTGGTTTGGCTCTTTGCAGGCTAATGGTGGGCTATGGGCGGTTGATTAGTAGCCTATTAGAAAAACAAGAACTATCCAATTATTTTTACTCCCATACGCTCGAAATGCTTCTTATTCTGAGTTGCAATAGGACACGAATTTAATAGGCAAATTCCTGCTACCAAAACATCTTTTATTTCGATCTTCTGGCCTTTCTTGTCAAGGTCCGCAAGTAACTTTGCGGATATTTCCATGCTCTCTTCCGTTGTGCTAAAAACAATGAGCGTATTTATGATACCCTTAACAGCTGCCACGTTTTTGTCTGTTTGCTTGCTAAGATATGCTCCATAATAAAGCTCGAAAACATTTATGTCAGTTGTGCAAATTTCATGTTTCTCTGAAAGATTTTTGACAAAAGATACGGCATCTTCGTTGTTTCTTATGAAATCGACAAGAACCGTTGTGTCTAGAATGACTTTGGTTTCCATTCAGACCACGCCTTTTTCAGTCCTGTCTTCATTCTTTTCTCTTCACTATCACTCATTTCCCACGAGCCGGCAAAATCCATTATGTTTCTTTTCTTCTTTTCATTCAGAACCTTCGATAAAGCTTCATTTATAGAAACGGGTCTTTTTTCCTCAGAACGAATTTCTCCCACCAGCTCGTTCAGCATCCTGTACGTGTTCTCATCCACTTTAATAGTTTTTTCCACTTTTAACACCTAGTATACTTAGTATACTAATATATTTAAGCATTTCTATACAGTATTTTTATAGTCTTTTTGGGCTCGTAGCTGTTCTTGGCTCCACTGTTCTCACGAGTTTGTGATGCCTCCCGTGG
>JACQNX010000067.1 GCA_016202875.1 Candidatus Aenigmatarchaeota archaeon
CGTTTGCATAGAGCGTGAGCCTGTTGAAGCCTTCGCTGCCCACAGAAGAGAGGTTTGTGCAGTTGGCAAGGCTTGTGTTCGCGCCGCCATTGGGCGAATACCAGCACCTCTCTATGTTGTTGTCCACTGCAGTGAAATTGAATGTTGGCGCTGTTGCATAGGTCCGATTAAGAGGCGATTGTATCGCGAGTATAGGTGCGCTTATGTTTATTGTAAACCTCACTGTTGTTGAATTTATGTTGCTGGCGGTGTCATTGGCATAAACTGTGAGATTGTTCTCGCCTGCAGCTGCCAGAAATGTTATGTTGCTGCAGTTCATGATCGTGACATTCGCCCCGCTATTAAGCGAGTAAAGACATGTGCTGATAGCCGCATCGCTCGCAGTGAAATTCAGCGTGATGTTGTTTGTCGCGAATGTCGTGTTAGCTGGTGATTGTGTTGCAATCGCAGGCGCAATGGTGTCAATCCTGAAAAACCTCTGGCTGCTGTTTGTATTGCCATTGCTGTCATTCACGTACACTGTTATATTGTTCTGCCCCTCAATACCCAGGAAAGTGATGTTCTGGCAGCTGACCAGAGAGTTGTTGGCGCCTGTTGCATTGAAATACCAGCATCTGTCTACGAGCACATTATCGTGCACAGTAACATTCAGCGTCATGTTCGCCGTGCTGAATGTTGTGTTTGCCGGCGAAGAAATGCTGAGATTTGGCAGCGTGTTGTCAATAGAACTGATAGCTGCAAGCGCATTTATCCGCGAATAGCTGCGGTTGCTCGCAGAGTCAAAAATCGATGTGCCTGTGGAGTTCAGCGCATTTCTGATGCTCGCAGGAGTCATGTTTGTTCTGCTCTCCAGCCTTTCGTATGCCCTGACAAGCGCAAACGCCCCTGCAGCAGCAGGCGTTGCCATGGATGTGCCGGATTTTATAGAGTACCCGCCCCCAAAGTCCGTGGAATTGATGCTGCTGCCAGGCGCTATTATCTGGACAAGTGCATTGCGGTTAGTGAAGGATGAGATGCCATCAGCCTTTGTAGACGAGGCAATAGCAGTCACATTTGTTATGCACGCTGGCGATATAATTGCTGTTGAATTTCCATCATTGCCTGCTGCAGCAAGGACAGATATATTGAAGCGCGTTGCGTTATTCACTGCATCTGTCAGCGAGACATCATCATTATCACAGGCATTTTGAAAAAGGCCGCCTCCCAGGCTCATAGATATGACACTGATGTTCAGCCGCGTGGCATTGTTCGTGCACCATCGTATTGCTGCCCCAATATCGCTGCTGAAGCAGCTGCCTGTGCTGTTGCAGACCTTCATAGCAGCTATGCGCGCGCCAGGTGCAATACCCCTAAGCGTCCCGTTAGCAGCAATGATGCCTGAAACATGAGTGCCATGGCCATGGTTATCCAGCGGGTTGGAGTTTTCTGTGTTGCAGTTGTCATCAACGCAATAATTATACCCACCCACCACTTTTGCGCAGCTGCCATTGTTTATATCAGTAGTCGCGTTGCACCCGCCTAAGTCAGGGTGTGTGTAGTTTATGCCTGTATCCAGTACGCACACTGTCTCGCCAAAGCCATTCACCTGCGCGCCGCCGGCTGTTGCATTATGCGCCCTGTTTGCACTGACCAGTGGCAGAACATCCTGAAGCGAAATCTGGAAGACAGCATCGTACTCAACAAACTCTACATTGGGGTTCTTCTTCAGCGCATACAGGGCAGCCTTGCTTATCCTGCCCGAAACAGCATTCATCTCTGCATACTCCCGCCGCTTCTCAAAACCAGAACCCATAGCCATATATATGCCATTTGCAGATACAGCATCCTCATGTGTGTATCCTTCCTTATAGCGGATGACAACTGGAATCCTGCCATCGCCCCTTTCAGCAGCTTCTGAGATTCTGGTGTCAATTCTGTTGTCTATTGATGGCGCAGCTGAAATAGGGATGGAGAGCGCCATAAAAAATGCCAAACTGAAGAACAAAAAATACTGTAATCTCATTGCCCTCTGTGGTTAATCTGGGTCTGGAATGCTAAATAGTTTTCCCAAAAGTTTTTCCAAATTGTGAAACAATCTTTCAGACAGACATTGTTTCCATTCCGCTTCTGGAGTAGACAGATAATTCCCTGTTCCTGTATTCCCTGACAAGAACCCCGGACTCATTTATCTCTAGAAGAGGTCCCCACGGGTTTGGCTCTTTGAGCAAATCGATGACTATTTCGTATCCAGCACCCCGTCCGGCATCCTCTGTGGCATCCACTGCGGCACGCATTGCGACATCCAATGTGGCACCCACTGTGGCACCCCACGCGGCATCCAATGTGGCACCCCACGCGGCAACCACTGCGGCATCCAATGTGGCATCCCGTACGGCATCCACTGCGGCACCCCGTGCGGCATCATAATTATCCGCTGGTTCGCCTGTGTAGAACGGCTTTAATCTGTCAAGGTGTTCTGTGAAGTAGGCTCTGACCAAATCACTGTTCGCATGCTTCGCAGACAGCCATGGCACATTATTTACGCGCAGCATCCATGCCGCGACTCTATCGCCGTTTGGAAAATCTTTGTAAAATTTTTCAAGAAGCTGGCGCTGCTCATCAATAGGATACGCTCTTAATGCTGTAAAAATTTCACTGTAACAGCCCTCGCTGACGACATGCGCTAAACTCCCAGCATGCCTGGACACTATGCCCAATCCTCGCTCTCTCAACGATGCGCGATCATAATTCATGCCTTATTACCTGATAGTAACATATTTAAAGGCGTCAGTCATCTGAGTATTGTTGCACGAAGTTTTTTACGCTTTGTGTAAATTCAGGAGGACAAGTTGCTTCTGCTATGTGAGGCAATTCTGTTCTTAATAGTTCATACCTTTTTGGCAATCATAAAGTGCTAATTCGGAACTTCAGCCCATGGTGACCTCGCTTTTTATTTCTTTAGGGCATAGTAAACTCATGCTGGGCAAGTTCAGGTCCATTTTCAGCAAAGAAGCTATAGAAGTAAGGGCGGATAATGTCCCTTCAGTCCTGGCGGAATTAGACGAAAAGAGCGAAAAAGAGCGCTTGGAAATGGCGAGATCATTGATAGCGGCAGAAACCAGGAAGCTCGACCAGCTCCTCAGGGAGTTGTCCATAAAGCAGGCAGATGACAATTATGTAACTGTCTTGAAAAATCGTTTTTGTGAAAAAGGCATTCAGTCCCTGTCCGGCTTGCCAGATTCCTATGATGCGTTTATCACTGCAATTTCCCGCTCCATGAACGAAATAAGCAGCATCAGCTTCAAGGAGTTTCGTCACCTCCAGCTTTTCAAAGATGACATGGCAAAAATCGCCTCCCAGATAAAGACCATTGAAACCCAGCTGGCAGAATTTTCCAGGAACTATCATGCGGGCAGCCAGAAAAAAATAAATGATGCCCTTGCGCTTTCCGATTCAGTACAGGATAAAGAAGCAGAACTGGTGCGCCTAAATACAGAGCTGCAGGAAATAGAAAAAGCCATACCATTCATAAAAGAAGCGCTGGAAAGTGATGAGCGGAAGTTCTCAGAAGTCTCCAACAAACTCCTGTCCATTGAATCAGAAGTGCGGGACATTGCAGCCTCGCTGGAATCAGAGAGAAGCATCATCAAGCAGCGCATCGGGACAGAATTTGGCAGCATAGACAAGCTGCTTAAAAAACTGCAGCATGAAAATCCGAAAAAATCTGCGCTTCTGCAGGATTACATCACAAACCCTGGCAATGCGTTTATCGTGGACGAAAATCTGGAAATAAGGCTGGTTCTTGAGGAACTGAAGCCTGCACTGAAAAAAGAAGATCCGGAAAAACATGAAAAAGTGGTTGAGCTGTTGAGAAATATTGACTTCTATGACTCGCTCCGCGAGCAGTACAGGGGCCTGACAAATAAAATAAATGATATCAGGGAAAGCAAGAATCAAGAGTACCTCCCCCTTGAAAAAGAAAAGAACCACATTATCCTGTCCATCGAAGAGAACAAGACAGAAATCCAGCAGCTGCTTGAGAAACGGACTGCCAAGACGCAGGAAAAAGAAAAATTGCTTCATCGCCTCGCTACCGAGAAGGCAGAGCTCCAGCTAAAACTCGCAGAGCTCATGCAGAGAGAGGTCAGATTGGTATAGTTATTTTTCTTTTGTCACTGACAAGAATATCCACGCAGGTATAAGACTTATTGAGCCTTCTTCTACAGATATTTTTCTTTCTTCATCCTTTGTTATCATTATACCTTTCTTTACGCTAAACTTTCGCATAAATTCCCTGACGCCTGAAATATCGCTGCCTAAAATTTTCCTTTTGTATTTTATTTCTATCGGCATGTCTTCATATATTATATCTACTTCATGAGAATTTTTCCAGAAATTATTTGAGTGCAACCTGTTAACTATCGCAGTTTCAGCCATCTGTCCAATTAATTTTTCATCTATATTTTGGTTAAATGCGACTATTATGGATGTGTCTACGGGGTAAACTCTTTTCAGTTTTCTTATGCTTGACAGCTTGCTTTTTCTGTAATTACCCAGAATTTTAATTAAAAAGCTGTCGTTCAGCAGCATTATGTAAGTTTTAATGGATCTTCTGTCCTTGTCGAGCTGCTTTGCAATAGACTGATAATCCAAGTACATGCCGGGATTTGATGCTATTATTTCAACTAATTGTCTGATCGTTTCCGTATCCTTTATGCCAAATAAAACTGCAATATCCTTGAAAATTATCTTGTCGAGCACAACAGATTTTACATAGTCTTTTATTTCCTGCCTGCTTTTTCCTATAACTTCCGGGAAACCCCCGTTTTCTAAGTATTCTGAAAACAATGCCTTCATTTTTGCAGAAGGCAGATTTTCTGCGTCTTTTATTTCAGCATATTCTTCAAAAGAAAGCGGGTTCAGGCGAAATTCATTTATCCTGCCGGCAAGAGTCTCTTTTGTCTTTGATGCTATGAATAGGCTTTCGGAGCCGCTTACAAAAAACTTTATTTTAGGGTAAAGATCATAGTATTTTTTAAGCTGGTTTGTCCAATCAGAAAGCTTCTGAATCTCGTCTAAAAATATATAAACCTTATCGTTTCTTAAGTCCTTTGATTTAAGCTCTCTGTAAGTATCCATCAAATCGTCTAGGTTTTCTACGAATTCATCAAAGTTGAAATAAAGTATGTTTGTTTTCTCTGCAGAATCATCAAGAAGCTTCTGGATAAGCTGGAACATAAGCGTTGTTTTCCCGGTCCTCCGCAGGCCTACTATAGAAGCCGCGTACCTTTTTTTCAGGCTTTCTGCAAGGTCGTAGAAAAGCTTTCTCCTGTATTTGTGCAAAAGCTCCGCAGGCACTTTTCCCGCGAACCACCACGGATTGAATTCCTCCATTCGTTCCCTTTTCATCTTTAGATTATACACGGAAAAGTATTTAAAACATGTACATCAAGATGCACATAAAAGTCTATTTTGTGTACATGATAATGTACATTATTATTTTGTTCAAAGTTCTTACTCAAGACGAAACAGACATAGCGTTTACCAGCCTTTCACAAACCGAAGCTCCTCCTATGGGCTCGTAGCTGTGCTTGGCTAGATGCTTGATTCGATACAGGCTAATCGTGGGCTTTTGCGGTTCGGAATGACAACGCCGCGCTTATCCCTTAAAATACCTTACAGCCTCTTCCAGCGTGCCTGCTTCTGCAATTGTCAAGTTCAGCTTGTCGCCTATGTTCACCTGCGTGGACTCGTAGCTCACCCTGCAGTGCTGTGTGGAGCCGATCTGCCTGCACTGCCTCGTCCTTGTTGTCTGGCTTTCTACTGCCTGTCCTTCCGGCACCACAAATACAGTTGCCCCGCCGCTCTTGGCAGACTTGGCCTTCTCAAATATTGAACCCACCCTGCCTATTCTTCCGTTTTCATCTATAATGCCTGTTGTCATGACATCGCTTCTGGGTGTTTCGTTCCTGAGGCCGAAGACAATAGAAACAGCCATGCTGGATCCGGCAGAAGGCCCTTCTATAGAAGTTGCATTGACATCAATATTAAAAATTACATCCGTAGTGCCGAGATCAAGGTTTGTGAAGCTCCCGGCAGCTTTCACAGCTTTTTGCGCTGACTGCTGTGTATCACCAAGGGTGATGACATTGACGACATTGACAAGTACTTTTCCTGTGCCTGGCTTGACTTCTGTTGTGAGCTTCCCGAGCACGCCTTCACCAGATGTATCAACCGCAGGAATGCCGATGACAACCTGAGAACTAGAAGCAAGTTGCACCGGTGTTTCTGGAACAGTTGCCCTGAAAGGCAGCAGGAACGCGCCAACAACTACACCAGCCAAGAAAATCCCGATAACAATTATTGCAAGATCTAAATGCTTCCTTTGTCTTTTCATAATCAGCACACCTTTATGGATCTTGTATTCATGACATCTTCAGATACATACAGTATCCTGCCCATCCTCGTTGCAAGAGCAATGGCATCGCTGGGCCTCATATCAATTTCAAGAATCTTATCTCCTTGTTTAAGGACCATTTTCGCCTTGTACACATCATCCTCAAACCTGTCAATCTTTATCTGCAGGACCTTGATAGCAAAATTGTCCAGCACATCCCTGAAAATATCATGCGTCAGCGGCCTTGTGCTCACAGAACCCTCAATGCCGTGTGAGATGGAAAATGCCTGGTCCTCAGTAACCTCAAATGTGACAGTCCTGCAAGCATGCGTAAGGAAAACAGCGGTGCGGTCTATGCTGATATTTGCCGGCAACAGTCCCGCAGTGGACTGCCGCTCTTCTGTCTGCTCCACTGCAGACGCTATTTCTGGGTTAAAGGCAGGCGCGACATAAATGCCTGCAGCAAATGCTGCTAGTATCAGCACAATGCCAATGACGATTACGTATCTCTTCTGCCGCTTCATTTTATCATCGCCTCTTCATTTTGTCGCCTTTCATAGTCTGGATAATCATCTCTCGATCTCTGTCATACCTGTTTTTATTGCATCAAACGTTCTTTGTATCTTTCCCGCTTTTCTGCTATCGCGTTTGATGAGCTTATATTTTACCGGACCGCCAAGTTCTGGGTAATCATATGTAAGGCGTGCAGTTGTATGCGCCCATACTAACAGTACTGCTTCATCCAGCACATCAAGCAAGGGGTTCTCTGGTTTAATCATGAAAATTTTTCTGTTCTTCCCTGTGCCGTAGGCATGTATTTCAAATGTGCCATTTCCATTCGTATCCCAATAGCCTGTGTAAGGTGGGGAAATCTGCTGGCATGTAAAA
>JACQNX010000066.1 GCA_016202875.1 Candidatus Aenigmatarchaeota archaeon
ATGCTGTTATGACAAATCCCTCTTTATCAAGTACTTTGACAGCTACCAATAAATACTTTCTGGTAACAGGTGTTTTATCATACAGCTTGTAAAACATTAACACAGATCTATCGCGTTGGCTGTAGTTTACAGTATCTGGATGATAGTCTTATTCTCCGACCGAACACATCCTCAAAAATATCCATAAAGCCTTAACCCTTTTCATTGTATGCTTCACATGATCCTGCTGCCGTTCTCCACCCTTTCTGTCGGCTGCAATATTGTCCCGTCCTCCGCAGCCAGCAGCATGCCCTGCGAAAGAACGCCGCGGAGTTCTTTCTCTTCCAGATTTGTGACAACAATGACCTGCTTCCCCTGCAGCTCCTGCGGTCTGTACTTGAATTTCAGTGCCGCAACCAATTGTCTTGTCTCGTCGCCAAGATCCACGTCAAGAATATAGAGCTTGTCTGCAGCAGGGTGATTCCTGACAGCTGTCACAGTCCCCACGCGCATCTCAACCTTGCTGAACTCTTTAAGCGGAATCATTCCATTCACATCGTTTATGATTTCTTTTGTTTTATTGGCATTTTCAGCATTAACATTAGGATCCTTTTTTCCTGTCTTTGCACCGGATACAATTTCGTATGTTCCGCCGCATATTTTTGTTATGAGGTCGCATATTTTCTTCATGGATTCCTGCAGATATGCATCGCTTGTATTTTCATTGCCCTGGACATAAATCATTATTTCTTTCGTTTCTTTCGTAATTTTCGTCTCATCGCACTGCCTTGACTCTAGGCGGCACAATACTTTTTCGTCGTCTGCGCAGGCATATTCGCCTTTTGGCAGCTTTAAGGCCTCGTTCTCCCCGAGCGGTGTGTATTTTTCCGACCCGTCTAATATCCTGATGACAGGGCTGCCTTTAATATGTTTGATGTCATGTGCCCCTGCAGCAAGCAGGGTTTCGATGCTCATAAGGTTGTAGCAGTCAACAACTGTGTTTATGCATGGCAGCTTTCCGTTCTTTTTGACAAAATCAACAAGGCTTTCTACCGATGATTTCTCGTGTACTCCTATTTTGAAGTAGAGTTTCCTGTAGCCCTCCAGGATTTTATTATTCTTTATGTCCAGCGCCTCCGCCTTTTCACAGGCGCTTTTCTTTGATTTTTCCAGTTCGCTGTTCTTGTTGGAGATTCTCGCATCCTTGATAATTGCCATGCATGCGTTAATTCCAAGATCTTTGCACTGTTGTGAAATCGCTAGTATAACATTTTTCTCTTTCTCGTTTTTAGCATATTTGGTCCTGTATTTCTTCGCCTTGTCCAGTTCTTCCTTTTCAATCTTCTTAAACAATATCAGTGCTTTTACAGGCTCTCCTGCTGTGAGTTGTATCTTGTCTAGTTCGCCGAACTTCTTGTTCCCTGAGTTCAGCGCCCTCAGCGCCTTCTCTGTTGTTGATGGTATATACGGATACAGCAGGACAGTCAATGCCCGCAGTACATTCACTGCTGTGAACAATGTCGTGCCTGCAGCCTTTTTGTCTTTCTTGACGACTGCCCAAGGTTGTTTTTCCTGGAAGTACTTGTTTGTGGCGCCAGCCAATG
Organism: Candidatus Aenigmatarchaeota archaeon; assembly: GCA_016202875.1. Lineage (GTDB taxonomy): Archaea > Aenigmatarchaeota > Aenigmatarchaeia > GW2011-AR5 > GW2011-AR5 > JACQNX01. Next base: position 1,584 of record JACQNX010000066.1, read on the forward strand.
CAAGAATTTCGGTCAGCGCCTCCCGTAATTTCACCTGCCCGACAAGCTCCTCTACTTTTTCTTTTGTTTGTTTCAGTCTGGAAAATAACTTCTCTTCGTCGTCTCCTAATTCAGCTGCTGGGGCTTTTCCCTCAAAATATTTCTCAACGAAGTACGTCACCCTGTAGAACAGGTTGCCGTAGTTAGCGATGAGCTCGTTGTTTATGCGCGCTGCGAAATCGTCCCAGTCAAAGTTGCTGTCCTTTGTCTCTGGCAATATGGAAAGCAGATAGAATCGCCAGTAATCTGCCGGGAAAAGATCCAGCGCCTCGTCGCTGAACAGTCCTCTTCCTTGGCTGGTAGAGAATTTATCACCTTCCCAGTTGAGATATTCATACCCCTGCACAAAATAAGGCAGCAGATAGTTTGTGTCCCTCTGTTCTGAATCCCTTGCTGACAAGAGGATCGCAGGCCATATTATTGTGTGGAAAGGTATGTTGTCCTTGCCTATGAAATGGTAGATAGCACTGTCCTTCCAGTAATGTTTCCAGTTTTCTTTTATTGCGCCCTGCTCGTAACCATCTTTGGTAATAGAAATGTATGCTATGGGTGCATCGTACCAGACGTAAAAAACAAGATTTTCATACCCTTTTAATGGAACTTTTACACCCCATGTCAGGTTTCTAGTTATGCATCGCGGTTTCAGTCCCTCACGCAGCCAGCCCAGAGCCATGTTTTTTGTATTCTCAGGCCAGTGATCATGTTGCTTTATCCAAGCTTCTAATTTGTCAGCGAGTAGCGGCAGATTAAGAAACAGGTGTTTTTCTTCCCGAAATTCTATTTTCGTGTTTCCGCATATGCTGCATCCCGGATCTTTGAGGTCCTCCGGATCCAGCATTTTTGTGCACCGCTCGCACTGGTCTCCGCGCGCTCTCTCATAGCCGCAATGGGGGCATGTGCCGATTATGTACCTGTCAGGCAGAAAACGCTTGCATATGTCGCAAAAAGGGATAATGAGCGTATTTTCTATAATATAGCCATTCTCATGTGCGGATAAGAAAATATCCTGTGTGACCCTGTGGTTGCTCGGAGAGGATGATCTGCCAAAGAAAGAAAAGTCAAAGTTCCATTTTTCGTAGACGTCTTTCTGGATCTTATAGTACTTTTCAGAATATTTGGCAGGGGATAAACCTTCCTCTAGCGCGGCAAGCTCCACAGCTGTGCCGTGCTCGTCTGTCCCGCAGATGAATATGTTGTCAATACCCATGATATCCAGAAACCTGTGGAACACATCAGCAGGCAGCATTGAGCCTACGATATTGCCAAGGTGCTTTACGCCATTAACATAAGGCAGCGCAGAGGTTATTGTTACTCTTTTTGCTTTGAAGTGAATCACCAAGAAAAGTATTGTGGAAGTCAAGATTTATAAGTTTATAGCCAAGCTCGGCTGTGTGGGCAAGGGGCAGTTGCAGATAAATTTATCCAGCTACTTCCAATTCTATCTTATTTTTGCTAACAGGATAAATTCTTACTATTGACTTGTAATCTATATCAGAAAACTTCGCTATTTCCGGCGGAATTCTTATTACTATTGAATTTCCTGATTTGGTTACCTTAACAAGCTTCTCCAAACCGAAAATACCGCGCTTTTTTATCTCATTCCCTATTTCTTATCATATTTTTCTATTTCTTTTAGTATGTAC
>JACQNX010000069.1 GCA_016202875.1 Candidatus Aenigmatarchaeota archaeon
CAGTTCTGCATTTCTTGAACAGCACTTTCGTGGTCGCGTTCACAACTTCGTCCCTGCACTGCGCCGAGAGTATGGCAGCAACAACTAGCTCCAGCGGACTAGAAAAATTAAGGTAATACTTAGCATCTGGGTATTCTTTCTTCAGCATCTTCAGCTCAGCAACAGCGTCCATAGAAATAGGTTGTATGGAAAGTTTTTAACCGTACTTCCAGAAATTATTTTTCTGGAATAAGCAATCATCTCTTCAGCGCGTGTCTCGCTGCACTGTATGCAAGCACGCCTGCAAAGCTCACGTATGCCATGCCCCTGAACATATAATCTATCTTCCCCGGGCTTCTGTTAACCATGCCAAGCAAGTTTCTGGCTATATGTCTCTTCGGGAATGAATAGTTCTTCTCAATGTAGTCTGATGTATAATCATAGGACAGTTTTAACCTCAAAATAGCGTAGTTCATGACTGTTTTCACAGACGGGTATTTTGTGACGCGTTGAAACCTGTTCTTCTTTATGCACCTCAGTATTCCATCAATACTGCCAGCATCCACCTCTAGTGTCCCGTGTCCTATCATGCTCGTGTGGTGTGCATCGCTCGCGGCAACCCCTATCATCTTATTTTTAAACGCGAAGTTCCTCGCCCTGATGTTTGTCAGCCTGTCTATATTCAGGGCATTGAAGATTTCCAGTGCGTCGCAGACCTTTGCCTTCTCACGCAGACCGTCTTTTTTGACGTCAAAGGGATGCGAAGAGATGGCCACGCCGCTTTGCTGGTGAATTCTGTCTATTGTCTCCTCAATTGTCATGCCTGCTTTGATTGTCTCCTCTATGCCAAGCGCAATGCAGTGCCCGTCTGCTGTAGTAACCTCTTCGCCTGGAATAACCACAATATTGTACTTCTTCTGGAATTTTCTGGCTTCTTTTGCTCCCTGCACAGAATCGTGGTCAGTAATGGCAATAGCCCCTAACCCTAGCTGGCTTGCTGCCCTCACCATATCCTCAGGCGTGCATGTGCCGTCATAGAAGACTTTTTTCTGGTGCGAATGGTGTGTATGTGAATGCAACTCAACTAGCATCTCTCTCATTCTCCTTCTTTCTTTATTGCTGTGCAAGAAAATAAATAAGCGATAAACTTGAGACTATTTGTCTGTTCGCTTCTGATCTCCTTTGCTTTTCAGCGCCACGGGTTCAAACATCAAAACATACGTATCCACAGCGCTTTTCGGGCAGTGTTCCACATTTTTTGGTATTACTGCCATTTCTCCTTTATGTAAAATTATATCTCTGTGAGGCTCTCTCATCTGTATAGTCAGCTCCCCTTGTAAAACATAAAACAGTTCATCCTCTGCTGAATGCTTGTGCCAGTGGTATTCTCCCTTGCACAATGCCATGCGAACAACCTGGTCGTTAACCCTCGCAACTTCTACAGGGTGCCATGACTTTCCTGCGATCTCAGCGACTTTATCCTTTATGTTAATCTTCGGTATCATACTCAATACTCCTTCTGCTCTTCCTTCTTTTTCTGCAGAGGCGCTGGCAAGTGGCTCAGGCTGGCGTCCTGATCCGGCTTGTACTCCTGCCCTGTTCCTCCAATCACATAATTGCCCTCAGCAGGGTTCTGGCCCTGAATCTGGCCATATCCTTGTCCAGGTTGTTGCACTTGTCCGTATCCGCCCTTTGCCTGCCCGCTGTATCCATAACCTGCACCTGCCTGTGTCTCATGCTGCCCTGCCCTCGTCAGCAAAGCTTGCTGTGGTATAGCCGCAGCCTGCTCGTCCGTGACTTTTGTCCCGATCAGGCATGACCAGTCCAGCACAGCATCTGAGAGGTCGGCTTGGACAAGGTTGTTCCCGCACAGATGCGCCCACAGGAAATTCGCTTTCCTGAACAGCGTTCTGTCTATCAAAACGTTTCTGATGCTTGCCCTTGTGAGGTTTGCGCCTTCGAAGTTGGTATTCTTGAGGATGGCGTTGTCAAACAGGCACCTGCTGAGGTTGCAGTCTGTGAAATCAGCGTCCGTGAGGTCGGAGCCGGAAAAATTTGTGCCTGTGAGATCGGATCCTATAAAAATTATGCCTTGTAAGCCCACATTGCTCATATCTGCATTCTGCAGGATGATGTGCGGGAAATCCCTCTCCCCGTTCCTGTAGCGTGCTATTACTTCAGTGAAATTTAGTGTTTGCATAGCTAATAGTTGTAGGGAGACAATAAAAAGAATCAGATCTCCTTTTCATGGCTTCCGGGTTTATATCAACTGCATGTACTTCATGATTTTCGGCTGATAATCTCAAACCTCAATGATCTTCCCCTCAGGCCCTGCTCCGATGACCAGCGTGTTCCCCATCTTCTCCACAAGGTCTTCTGCCTCGTGTATATGCCCGCACACATTGACATCAGGCTTGAATTTCTTTACCGCCTCGCGGATCGCCTCGCTGCCTGAGTATCTGAGGCGCGGTATCATCTTCTCTATCACGCTTCCGGCAGGCCGCATGTGCGTGACCAGAACCTTCTTCTCTGCATCCTTCACCTTCTCAAACCCTTTGTTTATGTAATAAGCAATTTCCTCTTCTGAAAGCACATTAGGCCCCACAGAGGCAGTGCCGCACCCGAAAAAACCCACGTTCTTGATTTTTACAGGATAGAACTGCAGGTTCTTGATCTTGTACTTGTCTGCAAACACGTCCCCTGCTGTAATGTCATGGTTACCCACCACAAATAGAACCTCTTTCTTTTTTTCCAAAAACGGCGCAATCATGCCTTTGCTGTATGTGTCAAAATCTGTAAGGTCGCCGCATATCACGACTACGTCCACCTTCTCTTTGTAAGCTCTCTCCGCGAGCTTTTTCATGACCCTCGCATCGCCATGCACATCACTGGCTACGAGTATGCGGAGTTTCTTCTGTTTTGTTATTATATTGTTGCTTTTTGCTGCTGATTTTCTTGGCATGAAAAATCACTAGAAATAATCCGACAGCAAAGCTTAAAAACTGAAAATTATAACCACCGCCCGCTGCTTGGCGTCGCAGCATAGCACCGCTCCCTGAATTCGCAGAACTTGCACTGCCATATCGTCTCCTTGCTGCCGCGGGCCTCGGGCTCAGGCAGTTTCCCTACCTTGAGCTTATCATGAAGCATGCCAAATCTCTCAACTATCCGCTTTGCCTCTTCTTCATCGTAGTCTACAATAAATACCTTGCTTTGGAGGTTCTTCTTGTCCAAGTAGAGCAGAATGCCGTTATGTATGCCAGTTATGTGCATATAGAGTTGCAGCTGCATCTTGTTATGTGGCGCAGCTTCGTTGACCAGTGCAACATCGCTGGTTGATTTGACCTCAACCAAAACTTCTTTGCCATCGGCTTTTAAAAGAATAAGATTGTCAACCCTTCCGGAAACAACAAATTCCTCTCTGTCCAGCCTCAGAGGAAATTCGCTTTTTATGAGGTCTACTTCCGGATTCTTGTCGCTTTTCAGGACATCAACAACAAAATCGTGCAGTATGTTGCCAACCTCAAATATTTTCAGAAGGTCAGGCTCAATTTCTGAGGGGAATTTGTAAGAATACCAGAGCTTTCTCATGCATAGCCCGATCTCAGAAGGGTAGTATCTGCCCACTGCCTTGGGCCGCTGCTCCCGTCTGATATAATTATCAACCATCTTGTTGAAGTCTATCATGTATTATCGCATAGAAGAATTATACAGAACTTATTTATTTTCGAATATCGATAATAATCACATGCCAAAACGTAAGAATCCATGGATAGCTGCAATTCTAAATTTTATCCTTTGGGGGCTAGGATATTTGTACAATGGCAAAAGACTTGCATTAGGATTGCTGCTATTAATCGGCGACATGATGCAGAACATTATATGGCTCTTTGTGGGCGCAGATTTGCCCTTAATGCTTGCAGCCGTTATCTCGTTCGTGCTGATATCCATAGGTCTGGCTTATGACGCATTCAAAGAAGCTAAGAAAATGAAGTAGATTAGTACCTCTTCATTTCTTTCTCTATCTTCTCAGCCCACTCGTCTATTCCGCCCTCCAAATTTTTTGCACGGAACCCTTGGCTGAGCAAAAAATTTGTGATCCAGAAGCTCCTGTTTCCTGTGTGGCAGTATACTATTATTTCTTTGTCTTTTGGGAGTTCTGTGAATCTTGTCCTTACGTCCCTCATCGGTATGTGGATGTCGTTGCTGATGGTGCATACCTCGCGCTCCCAGTTTTCGCGGACATCTAGTAATACAAAATCTTCTCCGCGTTTCTTTTTTTCTGCCAGCTCCTCGGCAGTTACTTCCATTTCTTGCTCCATAAATGTATCATTCTGCAAAATCCATATAAGCTTTTCTGTCCATCTGGTTGCATGCAATCTCTCATAGCTCTCGGAAAAGTAAGAGAATTCTCTGAGAAGCACGGATACTATTACTCTGTCAGAGGTATTGTGCGAAAGGGTGATGCTAGGGGAAAGCTACTAGGATTTCCAACAGCCAACATAAAAGTTTCTGCAGACCAGATGCCGTTAAGAGGTGTCTATGCCGTCAAAGTTAAAATCGATGACGTAATCTATAAAGGCGTCGCGAACATCGGCTATGCACCTACTTTTGGGAGGAACGAGTTCATGGCAGAAGTGCACATTTTTGATTTCTCTGCTGATTTGTACGGCCAGGAGTTGGGGATTTTATTTGTCGACTTTATCCGCGAGGAGAAAAAGTTTGATTCTGCTGATGAGCTGGTGGAGCAGATCAGGGAGGATTGCAACAACGCCCGGGAAATATTAAAATCTGTGAAAGCAGAATAAACAAATCAAATGAATACTCTTTTAAAAAGCTTCATTCTAGATTAGCTTAAACGCTCCCGTCGTCTAGTCCGG